>PMJO01000324.1:137-11745 GCA_003158455.1 Myxococcales bacterium
GCGGATCAGGCGACCGATGAGAAACAGGCGCTCCTCGATTTCTGTCAATCGTTCCGGGTCGAAGCGAATGCCGCCGGCATAGCGCCCTAGCTCGCTGGCCGAATCCTCGACCTGCGCTTGCGCCGATCGAAGGGTTTCCACCACGGGCAGAAGTCCCGGATCGAGCTGCGCCAAAGCCGCGATCTCACGCGCCACGCCCGCGATCCGACCCGCGACCGCATCGTCGGATGAGTAGAGGACTTCCTCGCCGCGTGTGCAAGCAGCCAGAAACTTCTCCGCGCCTTTGGTGCGCTCGCGCTCGGCCCGCAACCCATCGTCTTCGCCAGGCTGAATCTCGGCCTGCTCGAGCTCGGAAAGCTGGAAGCGCAGCAGATCCTCGCGCTCAGCGCGCGCCCGCGCATCCGCATCGAACCTGTCGAGATCAACGCGCGCTTCGTGGAATGCCTGGTATGCATCGCGCGCCTCAAGCAAAGCTGCGCCGTTCTCCGCAAACGCATCCAGGATCGCGAGCTGACTGTCGGCATCCGTGAGCAGGTGTTGGTCGTGCTGTGATGTGATGTCAACCAGTTTACCCACGCTGCTGGCCAGATCGGCAGCACTCGCCAGGCTGCCACCTAGGTGAATGCGGCCCCGGCCAGAGCGTGCAATCGCGCGCCGGACAACCAAACCGTCCTCCACCGCCCGACCCTCGGCCAGCAGGCGCTCGCGCACCTCCCATCCGGTAGGCAGCTCGAACACGGCCTCTACCCGCGCCTCATCACAACCAGCGCGAATCATCTCAGCACTGGCTCGGCCCCCGCGCAGCAGGCCCAGCGCCTCGACCAAGATGCTCTTCCCAGCCCCGGTTTCACCGGTGATTACTGTCAAGCCCGGCGCCAAAGACACTTCGACCTCGTCGATGAGGGCGAAGCCAGATACCCGCAGGAGATTCAGCATGACTGGAGTTTCGGCAACTGGGCTTCGGCAGTTGCGTGCCTCATGCTTTGCGTTCTCCCCAGGACAGCTTCTGGCGCAGAATACCGAAGAACGAGCTACCCGGTCGGAACACGCGCAAGGGCCGCGTCGCCTTGCGCACCTCGACCACATCCCCGGGCTCCACCTCTCGGCTCCACAAACCGTCAACGGTCAGAATGGCATGGTCGGAGGACACGTTGGTGACCGATAGCCGCCGGTCGGCACGAACCACCAGGGGACGGTTGGTCAGCGTGTGAGGACAGATCGGGGTCAAGACGATGGCCTCGAGATCGGGCGTCAGAATAGGCCCCCCGGCCGACAAGTTGTAGGCGGTTGACCCCGTGGGGGTAGAGAGGATGAGCCCATCGGCCTTGTAGGTCGCGATGGTATCCCCGTCGAGAGACGCAGCCAGTTCCATCAAACGAGCGAGTTCCCGTTGGGTGATGACCGCTTCGTTGAGCGCGCTGTGGCTCTCGACCCGTCCGCCACCGGTGCGCAGGGTAACGTGCAGCCGCATCCTCTCCTCGACGCCCAAGCGGCCCTCAGCAGCATCGATCAGCGCCGCACCGGCCTCGGCGGTGGCGTAGGGCGTGAGAAACCCGAGGCTGCCCAGATTCAAGCCAAGCAAGGGGACATCGTGATCTCCGACCAGGGCCGCGCCGTGCAGGAATGTTCCATCGCCACCCAGCGCAACCAACATGTCCGCGTCCGTGACCACCTTGGCGCCGGGACCACTGGGGAACCCCGGCGGAGGGGCTTCGCCGTAGTCGTCAACAAAGACAGCATCGAATCCACGGCCGCGCAGCCCGTCCGCCAGGGTGGTGGCCAAACTCAACCCGTCGGGATTGCCGCGCCTAACGAGGAAACCAATACGCATTGCGCGGATTATTACACGAACCGGAGCACCCGTTGCTCGCCTCCACACGCAACGGATATTTCTGGCCGAGAGGCCGGTCTGGCGCTGCGCCCTATTGCTGCATCTCGTAGAAGATCGTGATGCTCAGGCAATGGAACTCGCGGTCTGAGCTTTGCGTCACTACCTTGTCAATAATACGCGCCTTGGGATTGTCGTGGATCCATCGAGTGAGCACTTCTCCCAGCTCATCTCGGTCTTTGGCCTTCGTTGCCGTGAATACCTTAGCCCCCATCATGGCTCTTCTCCTTCTGGCTTGTCGGGTCGCCCTGTCTCTGGCACGAAGCTCTCTCGCAACCTCCGCGCATTGCAATTGATACAACTCACTTCGCGCAGTGTAAAGATATTTTTTCGTCATGCTCAATACAAATATGTCAATGCAATGTGTTGATCTCACACGCGTCCTTGACCGCAGCCTCACACAGTGCTTAATCTCCACTCCCCTCTGAAAATAGGACCCTGGAGGAAACTGCTTGGAGACACTGCTCGGACGCCCCTTGGAAGTCGAAGTTCGGGATTCCATCGAAAAAGCGATGAAGATCCTGAAACAGAAGATGTCGAAAGAAGGCATCCTCCAGGAGATCAAGCGCCGCCGCTACCACGAGAAGCCCTCGGTCAAGCGCAAGCGCAAGATCCGCGAGGCGCGCAAGCGGCGGCGGCGAGAGGCCAAGCGGCGGGTTGTGCGCTAGCAGTCCTCGCCGGCATGCCGTACCTCCCGGTGTTCGCACAACCGCGGACCCGTCATTGACCGTGGGGATTTTTGACATGGAAACCCTGAAAGGGTTTCCATTCCCTTCGGCCCCCACGCCCCACCCCTCCCCGCTCGCTTCGCTCGGCCTTGCGCGATGGTGCGCCGCCGGCGAAGCCGGCGGGCTCCCCACGCGACCAACCATGCAAAGGTGGATCGAGGTCCAAATCGAGACCCACGCCGACGCGGCTGATCTGGTGGCTGCTGCCGTGGCGCCCACTACCGGCGGCGTCGAGCTGCGCGACGCAGAAACGTTGTTGTCGGTGGCGGCAGGGCGCACCTGTGTGGTGGCCTTGTGTCAACCCGACCGAGCCGGTTTGCTACTCGACGCTGTGGAAGAAGCCCTGGCCGCCGCACGTGCGGCGGGAACCGCCGTCGATCCCGTGACCATTCGCCAGCGCGAGGCGCACGAAGACGAGTGGCGGGACGTTTGGAAGCAATTTTTCCGCGCCACGCGTGTCGGCCGGCGCTTCACGGTGCGGCCCAGCTGGGACGCGGGTGAGGCGCCCGCGGGTGAGTTCGTCATCGACCTCGATCCTGGGATGGCCTTTGGCACCGGGGCGCATCCGTCCACCCGGCTGGTGATCAAGCTGGCCGAAGAGGTCCGCGAGAAATGCCATAGTCTAGGCCATGTGCTCGACCTTGGATGTGGATCCGGGATCCTGTCCATCGTGGCGGCGCGGCTTTGGCCCCTGGCCTCCGGCCTCGCGGTGGACAATGATCCGCAAGCAACCACTTGCGCGACAGAAAACCTGGAGCGCAACCATGTAGTCAGCTTCCAGGTGCGAACCGGCACGCTCGCTGAGGTGACGGGGCGCTTTGACCTGATCATGGCCAACATCCAGGCCGACGTCCTGACCGAACTCGCGCCCGCGCTCCCGGCCCGGCTGGCGAAAAATGGTCTGGTCATTCTCTCAGGCTTGCTGCTGGCACAGGTGGATCCGCTGCTCGCGGCATTTTGCGATGCCGGCTTCACATTGGACGCGCGCGCCGATGAGGACGAATGGGGCGCGCTTCGCCTGCGTTTGTGATTGATATGTGGTGAAATCGTGGGTCCATGCCACGCGTGTTCATTTCAGCGCAGCTTCTCAACGACGAACGGGTCACGCTCGACCGGGCCGCGTCGAGGCACTTGGTCAAGGTCCTGCGGCTGCAGGTCGGGGCCGAAGTCAGCATCTTCGACGGCCGCGGCACCGAGATCCAGGGACGCATTGTGCGGGCGAGTACCGCCGGCGTCGAGGTCGCGCTCGGTCAGCGACGTCGCGTGCCTTTGCCGCCGGTGCGCATCACGCTCCTGCAGTCGGTGCCGCGCGGCGACCGCATGGATGTCATCGTGCAGAAGACGACCGAGTTGGGGGTGACACGCATCGTTCCCGTACTGAGCGCCCGTGGCACGGTGAAGCCGCCGCCAAGCAAGAGCCGCCGCTGGCGAATTATCGCACAAGAAGCGGCCCGCCAGTCGGGACGCGCAGATGTGCCCGATGTGACGGACCCGGTTGCGCTCGACGTGGCGCTGGCTGGTGCGGCTGTGGCGGGCGAGACGCGGTTGCTGCTCTGGGAGGAGGAGCATGCCCTGCCCTTGCGTCAGGTTCTTGCCCAAATGCCTTCCGCGTCCGTGATCCTGCTGGTCGGGCCCGAAGGTGGTTTTTCCGAGGGAGAGGTTGAGCGCGCCCGGTTGCATGGCTTCCGCGCGGTCGGTCTTGGTCCGCGCATCATGCGGGTGGAGACCGCCGCCCTGGTCGCGGTCGCGCTGACGCAGTCGGCCATGGGAGGCCTGGACTAGCAAAACTTGCAAGGCTACGCGGCTGTTCACACAATGGCGTGGTGACCACCTACGCGGCCGTATGCAACGCCATGGCTACTCTTGATGGGTCGGCGCCCTCGCGGCCGACCGATTCCAACGAGACGAACCTTCCTCTTCCAGCAGACTTGGCGGCGGCACCTGCACCGATGGCACGCGGCCAGCGGGTGCTGCGCGTGCGCGCGGCGGGCGTGGCGCGGCGCTTGCTCGCGGCCATCATCGACTCCCTGCTGGTGGGCGCGGTCGCCATCGGGGCAACCCTGGTTGCAGCTTTCGCGCTGGGTGTGTCGCTGCCCGGTTCCAAGGAACTGGGCCCGGACTTCGTGCTGGCCGGCTTGCTCGACCGCAATCCCATGGCTCTTGGTGCACTTGGTCTGCTGGGCGGCATGAGCGCGCTCTACCAGATCTACCTGGGCGGGATCCTGGGTCAGACGGCGGGCAAGCGCCTCCTCCACTTGCGCGTGATCTCATCGCGGGGAAGCGCTCCCGGACCGCTTCTGGGTTGCGTTCGTTTCGTGACCCTGCTGCTCAGCCTTCTCCCGGTAGGGCTGGGCTGGCTGTGGTGCCTGTTCGACCGCGAGCGCCGCGCCCTGCACGATCACCTGTCCGGAACCTACGTGATCATCGAGGACAGGTGATGGACGGGCCGCGCGAGCCGGCGGCCGATGCCACTGCCAATCCCATGCCCAGCTCGTCGCTCGCGTCGCACTTGGTGAACGCCTCGCTGTTGTCGCGGAAGAGCGCGGTGCAAGCCGAACTCCGTCGCCAGCTCTATGGGGGCGGCCTCGACACTGTGCTGCTGGAGATGGGCCTCCTCGACGAGAAGACCCTGGTCACGCAGATGGCCAACCTCACGGGGATTCCGGCGGCGCCTCTCGAACGTCTGGCCAAACCCGACCTGCAGGCAGGCCCGTGGCTCGATGCGGGCGCGGCGGTCCGCCTGGGCGCAGTTCCCATCGGCCGGCACGAAGACGCGTTGGAGCTGGCCGTTCACCCTGAAGCCAACCACGATGCTCTGGTCGCATGGGCTGGCGAGCGCCATCTTCTGGTGGAACCATACCTGGTCAGCGAGGCTCGCTTTCGCGGGCTTCTGGACGTTGTGTACCGTATCCCGGTACCGTCGCGATTCTTATCCCTTCTGGCCAGTCTCATGGGCGCAAGCCCGGCGCGTCTCTGGTTGGCTCTCGCGCAGCCTTCTCCTTCGATCGCGCGCACGCCGTCCCCAGCAGCGACGATCGACGAAATCGAAACCCTGATCGAAACCGCACGCTTGGGTGACGAAGCTACACGCCGTTCGGCTTGGCGCGCACTCGGCCGGCGCCTGCACGACCCAAGGGTCGTAGTCGCCTCGCGCTCACTGCAGTCCAAACTGTCCAGCCCCGACCCGGCGGTCGCAACCGCTGCCTTGGCCGCCCTGGCCGAGTTGCGGGATCCGTCCTCCGTGCCGGCCATCATCGACCGCTTGGAAGGCAACGACCAGCAGGTTGCCCTGACCGCACGCTCGACCCTGCTGGTCATCGCGTGTGACGATCTCGGCCCCAAGCGGCGACGCTGGCTGGAATGGTGGGGAAGGATGCAGCACCGGCCGCGTCTGGAATGGTTGCTGGAGGCGCTGGCTCACCGCGATCCAGAGACACGCCTGACGGCCTCACAAGAACTGCAGGAGATCACCGGCGAGTACTTTGGCTACCACTATGATCTTCCCGAGCGCGACCGCGAAGAAGCCCGCCGGCGTTGGCTGGATTGGTGGCAGAAGACAGGGAAGCATCGGTTCTCACAGAGGCAGCTTCCGCCCGAATAGGAAATTGCTGCGTCCGCGGCAACCTCTCGCGTCCTGCACAGTGTCCGGCCGACAAGCCGGGCTGCTGGCAAGGAGGGAGGGCCGACTAGCGACGCACAGCCCACCCCGCGGCTGCGCCGCGCGCTTCGCCGGACCGGAACGTGCTGATGTACTTGAGGACCGGAAGCGNNCGCGGGAGGTGCGGAACCCTTCCAGGGTTCTGCAGTGTATCGTCGGCCGTCCTCACTTTGGAGAGTTTAAGGCCCTTCCCTGACGTGTGCTAGATTGCCCGCCTGATGTTTGAGACACTCACGCAAGGTTTCCGGGCCGCCAAACAGAAATTCCAGGGTCTGGCGGAGCTTGATGAAAGCACGGTCGACGCCGCCCTGCTGGACGTGCGTACTTCGCTGCTCGAGGCCGACGTCGGCTTCGAAGTGGTGCAGGATTTCTGCAAGCGGGTCAAGGAGAAGGCGCTTGGCGTGATCG
Source organism: Myxococcales bacterium (assembly GCA_003158455.1). Taxonomy (GTDB): domain Bacteria; phylum Myxococcota_A; class Polyangia; order Fen-1088; family Fen-1088; genus Fen-1137. The sequence continues at coordinate 6,820 of PMJO01000324.1, forward strand.
TCAAAGTGCGGGCCAGCAGCAAGGAAAAAGTCCGTCGCGTGACCCCGGAGGACCACTTCGTCAAACTCTGCCATGACGAGCTGGTCGATCTCATGGGACCGGTCGATTCGAGCATCCGGTTCGCCAAGAAGGGTCCTACCGGCATCATGGTGGTGGGCCTGCAGGGGAGCGGCAAGACCACAACCGTAGGCAAGCTGGCGCGCTTGCTGGAAAGGCGCGGCCGCCGGCCCTTGCTGGTTGCCGCGGACGTGTACCGTCCTGCGGCCATCGACCAGCTCCGCATCCTGGGCGAACAACTCCACATGCCGGTCTACTCAGAGCCGGGAGGCAGCCCACCGCTCATTTGTGAGAAGGCCCAACGCATCGCCGCCGAATCGGGCCGCGACACAGTTCTCTTCGACACTGCCGGCCGGCTCGCTATCGACGAACCTTTGATGAATGAGCTGAAGGAGATCAAGCGGCGCTGCAACCCAGCCAACGTCCTCTTCGTGGTGGACGCCATGATCGGCCAGGACGCGGTGGCCACCGCCAAGACCTTCCACGACTGGCTGGCCTACGACGGCGTGATCCTGACCAAACTGGACGGCGACGCGCGCGGCGGGGCCGCCCTGTCGGTCAAGGCGGTGACCGGCAAGGCGGTCAAGTACGTGGGTATGGGCGAGTCGCTCGACCGCCTGGAGGAATTCCGGCCCGACGGCATGGCCAGCCGAATCCTGGGCCGCGGCGACGTGGTGGGGCTGATCACCCAGTTCGAGGAGGTGGTGGACGAGGAGAAGGCCGAGCAGGACGCCCTGCGCATGCTCAAGGGGAAGTTCGACATGAACGACTTCCTCGAACAGATCTCGGTGCTCAAGAAGATGGGGCCGCTCGGGGATCTGGTGGACAAGATCCCCGGCATCGCCGATGCCAACATCCAAGTGGACGATCGCGAGTTGGTGCGCATCGGCTCGATGATCTCGTCGATGACCGACGACGAGCGCCGCCATCCCGAGCGTTTCATCGTCACCAGCTGGGAAGAGGTCATCGAGGGCGGCAAGCGCAAGAAGAAACGCAGCGCCTTCTACGACATGGGCCGCTTGGCCCGCGTCGGCCGTGGCTGCGGGCGCAAGGAGTCCGAGGTCGCGGACCTGCTCAACCGCTTTGCCATGATGAGGCAGGTCATGATGCAGCTTGGTGCTTCGACCGGAATCCTGGGCAAAATCCCCGGATTCAAGGGCATCGCCCAAGCGAAGAAGCTACTAGGCGGCATGGACATGGACCAACTCGCCTCCATGATGAGCACCCCCTCACCCGAGCGCGGCCACTTCCAAGCGCCCCAACGCAACCAGGATCGGGCCAAGGACAAGCGCAAACGCAAAGATGCGCGCAAGGCGCGCAAGAAGGCGCGCCGGCGCAGGTAGGCCCTCTCACAATTGCGGATAGGCGACCAGGAGTTCGAGCCTGGCTTCGCCGCTGTCGGCCCACCAGGTACCGGCAACCGCGGGCAGCAAGGCGGTCTGCATGGGCACAATGGGAAGCGCTCCCCCTTCAGTCTGCAAGACCCCTCTTCCGTCGATGCAGGTGACCACAGCGCAAGTGTCCCGTGGCGGACGTCGCAAAGTCGCCCCCGCGGCGATGCGGAATTGCTCCACCCTGAAGTAGGGACAGGTGACCAGTGATCGCGACGCGACCCCGCCCGCAGGGTCGCTTTGCCACTGCGGGCGAAGCGGGCCAAAGCCGGTGCGGGAGAAGTCGATAGTGGCCAGTGACTCGGCGACGTGCAGCGGCCGTGGCCTACCGTCGAGGCCCATTCGGTCCCAATCGTAGACGCGGAAGGTAATGTCTGAGGTCTGTTGAATCTCGTAGAGCAGGCAACCCTCGCCCAAAGCGTGCACCGTGCGCGCTTCAATGAAGAAGACGTCTCCAGCCCGGCCCTCGAAGCGGTTCAGTGTGGCGGCCAGGGTTCGGTCGGCCAGGGCGTGTTCAAATGCCTCGCGATTCACCCCCGAATGCGTGCCTTGGAACAAGGCCCCGCCGTCGGCGAGGATCACCCAGCACTCGGTCTTGCCGCGGTCGTCTACGCCCAGAATCGACGCCGTGGCATCGTCAGGATGGACCTGCACACTCAGGTGGTCGGCGGCATCAATGAGCTTGACCATCAGAGGAAACACGCCCCCGCGAAAGCCTGTGCCCACCAGCGCGGGCCCAGCTTCGACGACCAGTTCGCGCAGGGTATGGCCGGCCAGCGGGCCCTGCGCAACCACGCTCATGCCGTGCTTGTGATCCGACAGGTCCCAAGACTCGCCAATCGGTCCCGGCGGCAAGTCGGGGCGCCAGCGCTGCAGGCGCCGCCCGCCCCACACCAGGGCTTGGTACGCAGGTCGAAATGTGAGAGGGGCAAGAAGGTCCATCGCGGGGAGTGCTTCTAGCCTAACTTCCTAGAAGAAACGACAGGACAAGCGCGACCGCCCCGAGCAGCACGAGGGCCGCGATGACCATCAAGGCCAGCGGGGCATACCGCGGTGATCGCAGCCCAAAGCCGACAGGTCGGGATTGTGGCGACGGAACCGGGCGCGCGGCAGCAGCCTCGGTCGAGGTGCGCCGCGATGATGAATCCACCGCAGCCCTGGTCGAGGTGCGAGTGTCCGGGAGTACCGCCCTGCCCGCTCGGCCATCAGGGTCTACGGATGCCGCCGACTCCGCGCCCGGGCTGGTCTGGGCCGGCTGGCAAGCCTGCGCCTGGACTTCTTCCATCTGTCGCAGATAGCGATCCTCGGGATCTTCCAGACGCAAGCTGGTTTGGCCAAGACGCAGCACATCGCCGTCAGCCAGGCGCTGTTCGGCCGCCAGGCGCTCGCCCAGGTATAGGACGCCGTTTTTTGAGTTGAGGTCGCGCACGAACACGCCGTCCCAGCGCCGTTCAAACTCTGCGTGTTCACGCGACATATCGTCGTCGGGCACGACCAGGTTGCAGTCGGTTCCCCGTCCGACCCGGTAGCGGCAGCCCACCGCTTCAAGATGCAAATCGTGCCCACGGGCAGGACCCCCAGTTACCAAGAGACGAGGTACTTCCGTCGGCCGCCACTCCCCGAATAGATCACTCACCAAACGCCGCGCCAAGGTGGCTGTCGATTCGAGTGACACGTCCCGCCCGTCGACGCCCTGGGCAGGCCGGCCCTCGCCCTCGACCACAAGTTCGACGCTCGCCAGGCGCAGAACGTCGCCCACCACCAATGCTTGCGCCGCGAACGGTGTCAGCCGGCGGCCGTTGACGTATGTGCCGTTGGCACTGCCGAGATCCGTCAACAGCCAGCCCCTCTCACCCCGGGTCAGACGGGCGTGCGGTTCGGACACGTCAGCAAAAGGGAGCTCAATATCATCGCCGCGGCGGCGGCCAATCACGAGATCACCCTCGCGTGGCTCGACCTGCACCACCCGCTCGACGGAGGCGACCGCCGCTAGCCGGGTGGCGGCTCGTATGCGAAAACGAAACGACAAGGTGGTGGTTGACGGCTTGCGGGCCGATTGGTTCGAATCATGAACTGCCGTCGCCGCTGCCACCGGACGAGTTCGGCGAGTCTACCGCAGCCAATTCGGGCGAAGGCGGGCTTGGCACGGCCGACGGCGCTCCGGTCGACGCCGCGGCTGGCACAGGCGCCGGGCCAGCGTCGATACCGTGCTGCCTAAGCGCCGCCAGGTAGTGATCCCGCTCGGCAATGGCCGCGAGCAACTTGGTGCGCATCACGTCGTTGTTTTGCTTCAGGCGAGCGATCTCGGACAGGTCGCGCTGGCGGGTCGAATCGGTCTTGGACGCGCGGGCCAAGGCTTTCAGGAACTCAGCCTGAGGAATCTCCGCGAAAGGTGTGGCGCGGTACTTGCCCGTGTCGACCTTTTCCAGGTATCCCTCGGCCGCCAAGCCGAGCAGAGAACGCGACACCAGCGCTTCGCTTGCGCCAATGGCCAACGCAATGTCGACCGGCGCAAAGACTTGGCCCGACTGCGCCAGTTTCTTCAACTCGTCGTAAAGTTCCTGCCGGCCCAGCTTGCCGCCGGACTCGCTGCCGCTAGGAAAGCTCGTGCGGATGCCCGCCGCGTGGCTGCGCTTGAGACTCATGATCGCCCCCTCGCTTCTGTGACTTGAGACACCTTATACTCCAATTTCTGCCGCAGCGTGAGTCCGTTAGCCGATCAGCGGCCCTTGCGGCGCCTGCGCGAACGTTGGTTTGAGTCCGGCTCTGCCTTGGCTTGGGCTGGCAAGGGAATCTCCCACAGCCGCGCGGCGGTAGGGTCCGCCCGGTAGCGTTTGACCAGGTAGATGAGCAGCCCAATACCCGCCAGCACCGAACTCAGTCCGATGAACTGTGACGTGGAAAGAGTTCCCACGCTGCCTCGGTCATCGTCACCACGATAGATTTCGATGATGGGGCGCGCGATGCCGTAGCCCACAACCCAGCCCAGGAACACCTCGCCGGAGAACTTGCGCACGCGACGCAGGTACATGACCAGACCAAAGATCGCGAGCCCGGAAAGGGTCTCGTAGATCTGCGTGGGATGCACAGGCAGCGACCACGCCGAGTCCGGGGCCAGCGCATGCATGCTGTACACGTGATCCTTCCAGGCCGGCGCGTCCTTGGGAAAGCGAATCGCCCAGGGCAGGTGAGACACCTTGCCGTAGTCGCAGCCGAAAAGCAGGCACCCGATGCGCGTGATCGCCGTACCCAGCACCACCGACGGTGCGGACGCATCAGCCCAGCGCAAGAGCGCGATCTTGCGCCGACGGCAGCCATACCAGCTTGCAAGAAACCCGCCCAACATCCCGCCGTACGCGACCAGGCCGCCCTTGTTGAGCATGACGATGTCGACGGGATTGGAAAACTCCTGGAACTGCGTGATGACATAGAGCAGGCGCGCGCCCACGATCGACCAGACCGCGGTCCACATGTAGAT
>PMJO01000273.1 GCA_003158455.1 Myxococcales bacterium
CTCGATGGTGATGGACTTGCTGCGTGCGTGAGTGGCGGTGCTGTCACGAGCCTTCTCCAGGAGATCCCGCGCTTCGAGGGTCGCGAGGTTCAGGGTGATGCACCCGTCCTCCAGCCTGGTCGTGTCCAGGATCTGCGCGATCATCTCGGACACGTCGCCGGAGCCAGCCAGGGCTTCCTCGATGGCTTCCAGCCAGGTCTTGCTGACCGGATGGCGTCTCATCTCCATGTCCAGATACTCCAGCGAGAGCATGGTGGTGCCCACCGGGGAGCGCATGTCGTGGACGATGACCCGCACCAGACTGTCCTTCTCCTGCTGCAGGTTGGCCAGCTTCTCGCACTGGTCGCGCGTCTCGGCCAGCATGCGCCGGGTGACTTCGGCCTCGGCGGTCTCGCGCGCCAGCTTGCTGCTGGCCGCGGCGAGCAGCAGCACAGCGACGGCGGTCAGCATGGGCAACGCGGTCAGATCGGCCTGCTGCATGAGCGACAGTTCACACAGCGTGGCCAGCAGGGTCACCAGGACCAGACAGCGGGTGCGAAAGGCGAGGCCGCCCATGGCGATGGGCAGCACGAACACGCCTACGCTGAGACCGGCGATGGTCTGAGCGCCCATGGTTCCAACCAGCAGGGCGGTTCGTAGCACAGCATAGACGAAGCCAACGTCGAGCACAGGCTGGAACCACGCCAGCCGCAGCATCACAGTTCGTCCCTGCGCCGCGAAGGTGATCAAGGCCAGCGTGCCGTAGGCGATCAGGACAGGGACTTGCCTGCCCCATTCCACGTCGCCGGAGCCCTTCCACAGGATGACAGAAACAACAAGAAACAGCACCGAGCCAACCAGTCGCAGGCTGGCCGCCGCAGACAGGATGCGGCGGCGTTGGCGGTCGGCAGCCTCGGCCAGGACACCGGTCCCGGAGGCTGGCACGGGTCGCGTCGAGTCGGGCGGCACGGCTTGGCCCCTAGAAGCGCGGCGTGGGGAAGGGGAAGGCGGGCTCGGCGAACCGGAGGCCCTGCATCAGGTCGCCCCCGAAGCTGGTGAAAAGGGTGCGCTCGGCTTCACTGTCCACGCTCGTGGCGATTAGCGACGATTCCAGGTCCCCGCACAGGGTCACCATGGCGCGTATGAGCTTCCGCTTGACCAGGAAACTCCTCGTGTCGCGAAATACCGACATGTCCAACTTGACCGCGTCGGGCTCGACCAGGGCCAGGCTGCCCAGGCCAGAATTACCGGCGCCGATGTCGCCAATCGCGATCCGGTACCCGAGCGCGCGCAGTCGCTTCATGCAGGAACGGAACTCGGGCACTTGCGCACGCATGGGTCTCCGGGTGATCTCGAAGCAGATCTGCCGCGCGAAGGCGGCCAATGGAGCACAGGGGTCGTACAGGCTCTCGTCGAGCAACTCCTCCGGTTGCAGTCCCACGAACATGGTCTGCGACCAACAACCGCTGCTCATGATGGTGGCAACCTGGCTGCGAACGCGCTGGCCGAGCCCACCGATCTGGCTGAGTTCCCGCGCCCCGTTCAGCAGATCCGCCGGCGTGGGCAGGGAGGGCTCGGTGCTTTGCATGACTGCCTCGTACCCCACGATGCTCTTGCGCGACCACGAGACGATGGGCTGGAAGGCCATCCACAATCTGCCCAACGCCCGGGAGAATCGCTCACTCATGCCTTCCTGCTCCTTCTCTTGGTCCTCGACGATGTGCATCTGGCTCGTCGTCCGCCGCCTGTGCAGGGCGCGGTCGAGCTCGCGCTCGAGCTGCGCGGCCGACACCGGTTTGAGCAAGTAGCTGATCGCGCCCCATTCCACCGCCGCCCTGGCCGTGTCCAGATCGGGCTGGCCGGTGACCAGGATGATCGGCATGTCGGCGTCGGTCCTGCGGATGTCCTGCAGGACCTGGATGCCGTTCTGGTCGGGCAGATTGATGTCACTCACGATGGCATCGAAGTGTTCCCTGATGGCCAGCCTGCTCGCCGACTGGCCATCGTTGGCGATGCGGACCCTGTAGCCAGAAGCTTCGAGCATGCGGGCGCAGGTCTGGGCGAACGCACCATCGTCGTCAACCACCAGCACGCGGCCGCGCGACGCGCCCGCGTGCACAGCGTCCGGACCGGTGGCATCGGCCACGAACCGGGAGAAGGGTAGGGATCCGGGCTGGCCCAAGGCCGGCTCGGACAGAAGAAGTTGCAGCTCTTCGCCGTTTTCGCTGCCATCGCGGTCATTGGCGCCTGCGGGAACCTCGTCCAACGAGAAATCGCAACATCTGGTCTGCATGGTGTCCCTCCTGGGATTTGGCTTGCTCGGCCCGGCATTTCTCCGTGACACGTTCGTGGAAAGGAGAACCCAAACGCGACTCGGGAGGAGGCAGGCGCGGGGCACCTGCAACCCATGCCGGACAAAAGCAAGCCCGGGGCCATCCGCAAGTCGGCACCCGGCCGCCCATTCCCCGGCTGGACCGTCGGCCAACTGCCACCAGCGGGCAACCTGCGCGTCGGTGCCCTGACAGGCGACATCCACCTACAGCATTCCGCTCCCATGTAGCCCGGCCGGCAGCCCCGGATCGATCTCCCCGCCGCCGCATCCGCCCGCCGCACATCACCCCGGTGGATCTGGACCTGCCCGATGGGCGCGCCGTCGAGATTCTGACACGCTACCGGGCCATGCGAGCGCTATGCACGCGGGCTGCGAGGTCCGAGCATCCCTTAAGGAACACCATCACTATATGGTTTCCCCGCTTTCCACCGGAGCGGGTTGGGTGGGCGCGCCGGTACGCAGATAGCGCGACGCCATCTCGTACTCGAAAAACGAAGCCATCTTGGTGTCGATGACCTTGGACCACAGGGCGTGCGCATCGTTGCTCTTGCCCTCGGCGAGGAGGCGCATGGCCTGGTAGAAGAAGACCTCGGCCCGCTTGCCCGGCGTGTCCGCCATGGCCAGCAGCCGATCGTAGCTGATGCGGTCGAGAGCGTAGCGCACCAGCTGCCGGTACCACGCCGAGGCACGCGGCGGACGCAGCTCGACCTGGCGGGCATCCAGGGTGCGCAGGTAGGCCAGCGCGGCGGCGTCAGGAGCCTGGGCGCGGCGCCGGGTGATATCCAAGATCCACAGCGAGGAGTAGACCTTCACGTATTCCGAGACCACGCGGTTCGACTTGGAGATCGCACGCCGGTAGATATCGAGTGCCGGCTCGGCGTCGCCCCGTTCCACCAGAAAGGCGATGGCGTCGATGTAGCTCTGGTCGCGTGACTCGTCTTGCTCGATGGCTTCGTCGAACTTGCGCAGACCATCGTCGCGCCGGCCGAGCAGGTAGTAGAGCCGGCCCACCTCAAAGGCTGCCCCCGCGGAGGCGCCCGGGCTCTTGCGGCGCAATTGCTCGATCATCAGGCGCTCCCAGCCGCGCAAGGCAAAACGCCAGGAGTTGCGCGCGTCGTCCAGGTTGCCGTTAGCATCGTAGGCCACGCCCAGGGAATAGGCCAAGCGTGACTGCCCCTCAACGAACGACACAGTTTCCTCGGCAGGCGCATTGTGCTGTCGGCTGTCGAGGGCCTTGCGCAGTAGGAGCGCGGCTTGTTCGGGCCGGCCTCGCTTGAGCGCCAGGTTGGCGATCTGCAAATCCACCTCAGCGTCGCCCGGATTCTCGCGTTGCGCGCGCAGAAACAGGGGTTCGGCCTCGTCCAGCCTACCAGCATCCACCAAGCCACGCGCCATCGCGAGATCCACATCGGCTTCACTCAACTTGAAGCTCTTGCTGCCATAGCGCTGCTGACTTTGGGCCAGTTGGTTGCGCAAGATTTCGGCCTCATGCAAGACCGGCGGCAGGTGGTCGGGGTCAATGCGTATCTTCACATGCAACAAGGCCAGTTCCATTCGCTCAGAGAGCAGATCGGAGATCTTGTCTGCGCCGGCGTGCTGCCGTTCGAAAGCAACCAGCGCCTCATCGAGCAGGCGCAAGGCCAAAAGGGGTGCCGGGACGAAGCGCGCCACACGCGAAGCGAGCACCAACAGCTCGACGTCGCCAGGAAAGAGGAGCAGCCCCCGGCGCAGAATCTCGGCCGCGGCCGGCGGATCCATCCGATCCGAGGAGGTGCCGAGCAGCAGCTCACCGCGGGGCAAAAAGCGTCGGGCTAGAGCCAGATAGTCGGCAGGCTTGGCGGTCGAGCGGTTGGCAGCGGCCAGCAGTTGCCGAAAATCGGGGTCATCGCCAGGCTTGTCGGTGAAGCTGGCGGCCGTCTCGGCAGCGCGGCTGATCTGGCCGCAGCGAAGGTAGAGGGCGGTTGCGTTGATCCTCATGGCTGAGAGAGACTCACTGTCGAGCAACAACTCGCTCAGCATCCCCCGCCCACCGATTCCCGAGCCGGGCGTCCCGCGCAACATACGAGCCAGGCGTGCCTGGCGCTCCGAGCCGAGTCGGGCCACCCGCTCGACCACTGCAGGGCTAGGCCAGCTTGCCGCGACACCATCCAGGATGTCGGCCGCAGTCGGCTGGGTGCGAGGTCCTGAAGTGCCCTCGGAAAGCCGCGTCTCGCTGTCCAGCCAAGTCAGGACTTGCTCGACCCGTGCCGCCCAATCCGGGTTCTTCGGCTCCAGGGTCTGCAGGACGAAGAGGCCCATCGCCACGGGCAGTTCGTTGCCGCGCGGCGAGTAGACGCCGACGATCAAACGGGCCGCAGTCCCCAACAAGCTGCGCTCACGATCCGACACGGGCAGGCCTTCCGGCCGCCAAAGCAAAGGCGCGGGGTAGAGATCGAGGGCGTCGTGGAGGGAATCATACAGCCGGTCGAAGTCATCCTCGCTGCCGAGAATGCCGGAGTTGCGCCGCAAGCGCTGCGCGTCAAGAGTCGCGAGCGGGCCAAGCAGGTACTCGACCATCTTGAGGCGAAGCCGCGCCTGTTCCTCGGAGCCCTGGGCAAGCGCTTGATAAAGGAACTTGGCCTCGATAAAGTCCTCCTCGTTGGCAATTGGGGCCAAGGAATCAGCTTCGATGGCCAGGCGCGTTGCCGCCTCGCTCCGCTTGCCGGCCCCGGCCGCGCCTCGCAAGGCGCAGCCGGATGCCACCGCCGCAAAGACGACCAGGGCGGCGCCGCACGAGATTTTGTTCATGCTGCCAGTTTAGCCCGTGCGGGTGGGCTTCGGCCACAAAGGATAGGGCTGGTTGCGAAGGCAGCTTGACCCGAAGATCGGCGGGTGGATAACATCTCTAACCATGCGACCTCTGCTAGTCGCGTGGGAAGCCCGCCGGCCCTTCGGGACGGACAGCCCACCCTGCCCACCCCGCGCGCTCCGCGCGCGCCCTCGCTGGCGGCGTACCATCGCGGGAAGGCATGGAAACCCTTTCAGGGTTTCCATAGGAGTGCTGCTCGGACTAGTTGCCGTAGCCGCCTGCGAAAGCGTGAGCTCGGAGAAGATCGAGCAATGGAAGGGTACGCAGAAGGGGCCAGCGAAGATCGAGGAGGCCCTGCACAACTCTGGCGTGGCGGCCAGTGTGCGCGCCCAGGCCGCGGCTGCCCTGACCGACTTGGGTACGCCCGAGAAAGTCGACGAGGCGATGGCGGCTTTGCCGGCCGACCAGCGCTGGGAGATCTTGAAATCGCTCATCCCCATCCACAGCAAGGCCATGGAAAGCGCTCCGGTCCCCAAGGCGCGCGACGCTCGCGACGGGTTGTTCAGCGTGCGTGGGTATGCGCAGCCAGATGAGCAGAAGCAGATTGACGCCGCAATCTTGGCCTCGATGGAGAGGGACTTGAAGGACGGCCGATTTGTGGGGGGAAGGCACTCGCTCGACAAGATGTTGGCGGCTATCGGCACGGCGTCGGGCCCCATGCTGGTCCGGCTGCTTCGCGACCCCAAGGCGCCCTACAAGGGACTCGCTGAACTTCTGCTCAAGGTTGGCGACGAGTCGGCGCGCGAGAATGGCGGCGCGGCCTTGGTGCGACGGGCGGCGGCGGAAAGCGAAATCCCCAACGAGATGTGGATTGCCTTGGGCACCTTGGGCGGGCAAAGCGTGACGGAGTTTCTGACCCAGAAGTTGCTGAAGAGCCCGCCGGCGGAGGCGGCGCTGGCGGCCAAGGCCTTGCAGCAGGCGCGCTACCCCAGCGTCCTCCCGCTGGCGCTCAAGATCGCGGCCGACCCAAAGGCCAACAACTTGGTGCGGGACGAGGTCTTCGGCGTGGTGGAGAAGATCGGCGGCCCGGCGGCGCAGAAAGGCCTAGTGGAAATCATTGCCAAGGACAAGAAGGATATGGTGCGCTATCGGGCGTATGAGGCCGCTTTGGAGGCAGGCAAGGTCGAGGCGGTGCGGCCCGCGCTGCAGGCTTTCTCCGACAAGCTCAGTTTCAAAAAGGAAGATGTGCTGGATTTTCTGGTCAAGGACATCACGAAGCTAGGCCTGCCGGCCAAGTCTGCCGTACTGGACACCCTCGCGTCGCCGTCCGCCCTGGCGCGCATCACGGCGATTTGGGCGCTAGAGGCACCCCTGGCCAACCCCAGGCAGTCGCTGGGCCAGGCGAGCGATGCCGCTGCGTTGTTGAAGCTGGCGGACGACAAGGCGAGTCCCAAGGGGTTGCCGGCTGGCGTGACCGTTGGTTCGGAGGCCAAGCGGGTGGCGGCGGTGTTGCAGAAAAGGGGAGGTTAGCCGCGAGACGAGGTAGAAAGCAGTCATGGCGAATGATCCCAGCAGAAAGACTTTGCGGCATTTCTACTGCCGCGACGTGCTTTGGCAGAGCTTCGAGCGCATGTCGGAGGCGCTGGACCGGGGCGTTGACGAACTGGTGAACGAAGCTATGCGGGCCCTTGCCCAGCAGCAGGGGTTTCTCCCGTCAGACTTCGTCGCCCCGCTGGGCGGCGAGCTGTCGCAGCCTGAGCGAGGGCTGCCACGCCCGGATGCGCGCAGCGAGAGCGGGCAGGCGCCGTCTGATGCGCAAAGCGGCAGTGGCGTGTCCCGCACCGGCCTTCGCCGAACCGGGCCTCCGCCCGTGCCGTCGGCACGCAGCACGGCCGAGCAGCCAGTGGGCCGTCCACCCCCGCTGCGTAGTTTCTCGGTCCCGGAGCAGACTGACGCCGGGACCGCGCCACCCTTGTATTTGATCTTCGGGAACCAGAGATACGTCATTGACAAGGATCAGTTCATCATCGGTCGCGGAACCAAGTCGTCGGATTTGCCTATCCGCGACGGCAACATCTCGCGCAAGCATGCGGCGGTGATCCGGCGCAACGGCGAGTACTACATCAAGGACCTGGGTTCGACCAACGGCATCGACTACAAGGGCGAGCGCATCGAGGGCAAGAAGATCGAGGAAGGGGACATCTTCTCGATCTGCGAATATCAACTGCGGTTCACGTACCAGTAGCAGTCGGCCGCTGCGCGGAACATGGCCGGCGCGCTTGATCCGTCGCTGCTCGACCAACCCGTGACCGCCTTGGCGGGGGCCGGGCCGGTGACGGCAGCGCGCTTGGCCGAGCGGGGACTGGAAAGCGTGCGCGACCTGTTGGGCTTTCTGCCCCTCGGCTATGAGGATTTTCGCACCCTCTATCCGCTTTCGGAGCTGGCTGGCTTGCCCGCGGGCCACGCGGTGGTTGTGCGGGCTCTGGTGCGACGGGTTCGCCCGTTTTTCCGACGACTGCTCGACGTGTACCTGGAGCAGGACGGCGTGCAAGTGCGGGCACGCTGGTTTCGGCCCAACCCCGGCATGGTCAAGACCTACGCCAAGGGGAACCTGGTGGCTTTGGCCGGCTGCTTGCGGCGGGCGAAGGACGGCGCGGTCGAACTCATCCATCCCCGAAACGTCACGGCGTTCATGACCGGGCAAGCGGGGTGGGGCGGTGAGTCCGGCTTGGGCCTGCGGCCGCGCTACCCCGAGGTGGAGAAAGTTCCCGGCCGGGTCGTGGAAAAACTGGTCGCGGCTGCGGTCGAGCAGGCGGCAGGGCTAGTGCCCGACGTGCTTCCCCTCGGCATGGCCAAGCGCTTCGACTTTCCTTCAATCGCGGATTCGCTTCGCCAGATCCATCAACCCGATGCCTCGCTTTCCCGAGAAAAACTGGCTGAACTACTGGCCGGACAAGCACCGGCGCAACGGCGTCTGGCCTTTGAGGATCTGTTCGTCGCGCAGGTCGGGCTGGCCCGGGAGCGAGACCGTGCCCGCCACGCCAGAGGCTGGCGCTGTGAGGTCGACGGCGAGGCGGCGCTGGCTTCAGCACGTGCCGCGCTGCCCTTCATGCTCACGGCAGGCCAGGAACGCGCGATCCGTACTCTTTATGCCGACCTGGGCAGCACTACGCCCATGCAGCGCATGCTTCAGGGTGACGTGGGTAGCGGCAAGACCGCCGTGGCTTTTGCCGCGGCTTTGCTGATCGGGCGGGCCGGCGGACAGAGTCTGCTCATGGCGCCCACCGAGGTGTTGGCCGAGCAGCACGGGCGCACCTTGACCGCCTGGGGCGGCAAGGCGGATCTGCGGGTAGGGGTGCTGCATGCCGGGCTGGATGCACCGACGCGGCGCCGGGTGCTTGCGGCGGTTGCGACCGGCGCGATCGATCTGCTGGTGGGCACGCACGCATTGTTGGAAGGTGGATTGCGGGTTCCACGCATGGCCCTCGCCATCGTGGACGAGCAGCATCGCTTCGGGGTGCGCCAGCGGGCAGCCCTGCGCCGGGCCGGGGGCTGGATCTCCGACGAGAAAACCGGCATGTTTCCCCACCTTCTGGTGTTGTCCGCCACGCCCATCCCGCGCTCATTGGCCTTGACCGCCTACGGCGATCTTGACCTCATCACCCTCGACGAAACTCCGCCGGGCCGCCAAGCCGTGGCCACGCATCTGGGCGTGGGCGAGGCCGCCCGCCGCGAGGCATGGGCCGCGGTCAGGACGGCAGTTGTGGCCGGCGGGCAAGGATTCGTGGTTTGTCCGGCCATTGTCGAGCACAAGCAGACCCGGCGGACTTCGGTACTGGCCCGTTTTCGTGAGCTGCGCCCATTGTTGGCGCCGGCGCGGGTGGGCTTGCTGCACGGACAGATGCCGAGTGCCGAGCAGCAGGAGGTGATGGTGGCCTTTCGTGCCGGCAAGATCGATGTTCTGGTCGCCACAACGGTGCTGGAGGTGGGCGTGGACGTGGCGCGGGCATCGATCGTAGTCATCGAAGATGCCGAGCGCTTCGGCCTGGCGCAATTGCACCAGTTGCGTGGCCGAGTGGGACGCGCGGGGCAGGCCGCGAGTTGCTTCTTGCTTACCGGCGTGCGGGATTCGGAAACCTTGGACCGCTTGGCATTCGTGGCCGCGACCAGCGACGGATTCCGCATCGCCGAGGAGGATCTGCGCCGGCGTGGACCGGGCGAGATCTACGGCGAGCGGCAGACCGGCGTGGTGGGCCTGTGGCTGCGCGATCCGGTCGGTGTCGCGGCCTTGGTCGAACGAGCGCGCCAGGAAGCGCAAGCCTTGCTGGCCGAGGATCCGGCTCTTGCTGCGCCGGAACACTCGGCTTTGCGGCAAGCGGTCGAGACTCGCTGGCTGCGCCGACCACCCATCGCCGAGGAGGCGGGATGAGCAGCCGAATTCAGCGTGCCTTGTGGGCCGGACTGCTGGGCGGCGCATTGGCCGGCGGCGGGGATGCGCTGGGCAGCCTGGCGGCCGCGCTCGCCCGGCCCTCGGCCTTGCATGCGCTTGCGCTGGGCAGTGTCGCTGGTGCGATATTGGGCATGGGGCTGGCTTTGGTCGCAGTGCTGCTGGCCACTGTCGCAGTTCCGGTGGCGGCGCGCTTGCGCCGGATTTCCTCGACGGCGCTAGTCGCGATGACCATGGCAGCCCCGCTTGTCCTCTACGACTCCTTTGCCCTGTTTGCCGGGGCCAAGGCTGCGCGAGTCACAGGTCACCACGCGATCTCGGCAGCGCTTGTCGTGCTGCTGCTCGCGCTGGTCGGGTTTGCGGGCAGCCTGTGGCAGCGACTACTCGCCTATCTGGAGAATGCCACGGGTCGCGGCCGCGCGGCTGCGATAATGGGCCTGCTGGTTGCGGCGGCCGTGGCGGAGCAGGCCAATCGCGTGGTGCTGCCGCGGCTCTATCCGTGGTTTCATGTGTCGTTGGGGCTGCTCTTCGTCGTGGCGTGCGTGTTGGCGGCGCGGGCGGCGCTATGCGGCCGGCTGCTGCGGACGCCGGCGCGTTTGCGGACGGTGGCACTGCTGGCAAGTGTGCTGGGGTTGGCCGGTCTGGGTGAGTACGAGTTTTCTGTAGTAGGTGCAAGCCAGAGCTTGCGCTTCTTTGCCTACGAAAAGACCCAGGTGGCGCGCCTGGCGCTGCACTTGCTGCCCGCCCGACACGCCCGGTCTGGCGCTGGCAGCCCCGGTGCCATCCCGCTGCCCGCGGCCGGCCCGTTGGCCGAAGGACCGCACCGGCCTGACGCCGACGTGGTGCTCATCACCGTGGACGCCACGCGCGCCGATCACGTGGGTGCCTATGGCTATGGCCGCCCGACCACGCCCAACATCGATGCACTGGCAGGGCGCGGGGTGCGCTTCGTGCGCGCCTATGCCCAGGCGCCGCACACCTCGTTTTCCATTGCCTCGCTCATGACCGGCAAGTACTACCCGACCCTGGCGCGGCTGGCTCCGCAGAGCCAGCACGAAACCTTGGCCCTGACCCTGCGCCGCTACGGCTGGAAAACCGCGGCATTTTTCCCCCCAGCAGTTTTCTTTATCGATGCGCAGAAGATGAAGACGTTTGAGGCCGACAACTTCGACTTCGAATACGTGAAATACCAGTACGCCAACGCCGAGCAACGGGTCGAACAGATCGATGACTTCTTTCATACTGAGAATCCACGGAAAGTCTTTCTCTGGTTGCACCTGTTCGAGCCCCACGCGCCCTATGAGGCGCACCCGGGTTACGATTTCGGCAGTCGCGACATTGATCGATACGACAGTGAGATCGCGTATTGCGACGCCGTGGTGGGTCGTGTGATCGCGTATGTCCAGGAAAAGCGCCCCAATGCCATCATCGTGGTGGCCGCGGATCACGGCGAGGAATTCGACGAGCACGGCGGGCGCTACCACGGCACCACTCTCTATGACGAACAGGTGCGCGTGCCGCTTGTCATCTACGTGCCCGGCGTACCCGCGCATGTGGTGGCTGGCCCGGTGCAGTTGATCGACATTGCGCCCACCATCTTGGGACTACTCGATCTGTTCGCGCCCGCGCGCATGCGCGGGACCGACCTGGGGCCGTGGCTGTCCACACCGCCCGCGCCGGAGGACCGCTTGCCGCCGGTGTTCGCCGAGGTGGAGGACAAGCGCATGGTGGCGAGAGGCCAGGAGAAGCTGATCTGCGATTTGGGCAAAGACTACTGCGCCTTTTTCGACCTGGGCGCCGATCCGCTCGAAGCGCACGACCTGTCCGAGGTACGACCGGAGCGAGTAGCGGCGCTGCACCAGTGGCTGGACACGTGGCTCGACGAGCAGGCGCGCTTCGAGTCCAAGCGCCTGGGCGGCACAGACAGCCCGGCCGCAACCCAGGTCATCGAACGCGGCCGCATGGGCGATCCAGACGCGGCTCTTGCGCTGGCTGCGATACTGCAGTCGCGGGCGCCGGTGGAACTGCGGCGCGAGGCGGCCCGTTTGCTGGTCGAGGCGCTACCACCCCGGCAAGACACGCGGCCGACAGTTGCGGCGGCGATGAACCTGGCGGACGACGATGAAGTTCGCGACTGGGCAGCCGTGGCAGCGGTGCGGTTGGGCGAGGCGAACGGCCAAGCGCGCCTGCTGGTCATCCTGGGGCGGTCGGGCAACGAGACCCGCAGGGCACTGCGACTCCATGCAGCGCTGGCTTTGGCCCAATTCGGCAACGCTACCGGCGTGATGGTGTTGGGCGAGACTCTGGACGCGTACTCGGCCGACACGAAGTTGTGCAAGTCAATTATTGCAGCATTGGGCAAGCTGCGTGACCCGCGCGCCGTACCTGTTCTGATCGCACACTTGTCTGATGTGTTGACTCGGGTGGAAATCGTGCAGGCACTGGGAGAAATCGGCGATGCCGAAGGTGAGCCCGCACTGATTGAATGCTTGAAGACGGACGAATACGTGCCCGTGCGGGTGGCCGCGGCTCGCGCCCTAGCCCGCATGGGTGGCGCGCGCGCCGTGCTCGCGCTCAAATGGTCCGTCGCCAACGAGAAAGAACCGCGTGTAGCCGAGGCCGCGCGGGCCGGCCTAGTGGCATTGAGGCGGGGACAGTAGTAGGCTAGTGGTGATGATTCCTCACGCTGAATTCGAACGGGCCATTACGCAATGGAAGATCCGCAAGCAAGGCGGCCAGGTGGGCACGCAGGCCCCGGAGGAGGCCTCGGGAGCCGTGGCGGGAGAGATGGCGCTTGCCAACGCCGAGCCGGGGATGCTGTCGGGCGAGATTACGAGTGGCGAGATAGGCAGCGGTCCCGCCCAGGGCGAGCCCGACCGCGAGACTTAGGCGCTTGGGGAGCCGAAGGGCGAAGCGAACCCTCCCAGGGTTCCCATGATCGCGTTGGCGTAGGCGGGCTTTGCCCGCCGGAGCCATAGCGCGGGAGGGGATGGGAATCCCTCCCAGGGTTCCCATCTCACTAGAAATACGCGCGCGCGCCCAGGGCGACGTCGATGCTGAACCACAAGGGCGGGTAGACCCTGAGGGCGGGCGCGACCTCGAGGTAGGCTTCGAGGAAGCTGGGGCGCCTGAAAGTGGCGGCGACTCCGATGGGCACGCGTGCGAGCAGAGCCACGTCGTCGGCGTGGCTGCCTGGGCCGTAGTTCCAGAGCACTACCCGGCCACCGAACCCGGCGTACCAGTCGAGACGGTTGGTCATGTTGACCAGGTTTTCCTGGTACAGGTAGTCGGCATGCAGGCTGAGGTAGCCGTGCAGACTGTCACATGCGTAGCTGTGGCCGTTCCCATCGTAGCACCAGCCTCCGAACCCGACCCCGAAGTCATAGGCGCTGGTTCCGGAAACAAAAACCTTGGCTGTGATGGCGGTTGGCTCACCAAGCTGGAAGCCCACGCCGAAAGTGCGCGAGGTGCCAACCTCGGTGGCTTGCGCACGGCCTGGACCGCCGGCCGCTACCGCCGCGGCGACCGAAGCGAGAAGAACGATGCGCTGCATGGGCCGGCATTCTAGTACGCATTCGAGTCGATCGCCCCGCGGATTTCTGACCTCGCTTCCCGTCGACCGAAAGGATAAACCTTGGGCGTCGTGACCACCCGCGCGCTCGCTGTCCACTCGCTGCTGCCGATGCTGCTGGCCGGCAGCCTGGCAGCTTGTGGTCGCGGGCGTTCGCGCCCGCCTGCCCAGGCGACGGAGATCTCTGTGCCCGCAATTGCAGCGCCCACGCCGCGCGCCGCGCAGCCCGCTCCGCCGCCCAAGCCTGACCCCGATGCCCTGCCCGAGGCCGACCCGCCTGCCGAACGTCGTGCCATTCAAGTCGTGGCCGGCAAAGAGCGATTGGTTGACGCCGAGCAAGCCGTGCAGCGCGGCCTGACCCTGGTGGATCTTTCCGACGGATGGGCGCCCTACATTTTCCAGGACGGCAAGGCAGCCGACGGCGCGCTTCTGCCCAACCGCTACCGGGCCGTGTTTGTCGGCTTGGCCAACGATCGCAGCGACGGTGATGGCCAAGCCCTGCCGCCGGGCGAGCGCAACTATCTTGAACTGTATGGGATCCCGCCCTCGCTCTCGGTGGTGCGGGCGCGCTTTCTCGCGGACGCGGCCCGGAGTTGCGAGGCCAGCGTGGACAATGCCCGGCTGCTCGCGGTGGACGGGATCGAGACCTTCGGCCACAGCACGGAGAAGAAGGAAGCCAGCAAGCACCGGCTGCGTGGCCTGCGCCTGGA
This sequence comes from Myxococcales bacterium, assembly GCA_003158455.1. GTDB lineage: Bacteria > Myxococcota_A > Polyangia > Fen-1088 > Fen-1088 > Fen-1137. Next base: position 13,828 of record PMJO01000273.1, read on the forward strand.
GTCCGCGCGCGCCAAGGCCGGGGTGGCGACCCTGGAGGAGTTGGCCAGCGCTGACCCTCACTACGCGGACGAGGTGAAAACCTACCTGCGGGTGGAGGCGGAGCACGCCGCATTCGGCGAAGTGGAGAAACGCCTGGCTTGCGAGGGCCTGCTGGAGGCGGGCAAGCACAAGCCGGGCAGCTACGACGCACCCATGCGCTCGGCTGTGCTGGATTTCCAGCAGAAGAACGGGGTTTTTGCCCAGGCCGATCTCACCCGCGCCACGCTGGAGGCCACGGCCCGGCCGCTTCTGGCCAATGACTTCGCGACTCTCCGCAGGGTGTTGGCCGAACGGGCGGCCCACGCCGGCAACTTCGTTGAAGACGGCACCGCCATCCTAGCCATGCCTTTCGGCAAGCACGGCAAGCCCCGTGCGACTCCGAGCTATCGGACCGCCGACGGGAAAACCCTGCCGGTGCCGGATCTCGTGGGTCAAGCCACCGATGCCCTGCTGGCGCGGCTGGGCCTGGCCTCGCCCGAGGATGCGCTGGCCTTCTTTCGCCGCCATTCGGAGAGCGACTTCCGCTGGCTGCGGGTTGCGGTGCGCTTCCCCGAGCTGCCTGAGTACTACGGGCCCAAGATGGATCTTGTGGCAGAGATCGACCGCGGCGATATCTGGTACGACTTTCCCTTTGACAGCAAAGGCAATCGGCTGCCTCAGCCGCGCACCCGCTACCCGGCATTCAACCTGTATGTGCGCTGGCGAGGCGAAAAAGTTCCCCTGGTGAGCTGGCGCACCACCATTGGCGGCTGGCGCTCCGAACTGGCCGCCGACGGCGAAGAGTACTACCGCTACAAGGATTCCGACGTGGGCAAACGGGTGTGGCGGCACATCGTCGCGGCACCGGTGTGGCTACCGCCGCTAAGTTCGCCGCTGGCGTCGATGGTGAAAACCAAGTGGGTGGCGGGCGGCTATCCCCGCGTGGTCAACTACGACGAAACCGGGCCAGGATTCCTGTCGGCGTATGGCTTGGTGGCGGGCATCCACGAGCAGGCCAAGCAGCGCGGTTCGGGCGTCGCCTATTTCGACAATGGGATTCGCACTCACGGCTCATTCGACTACATGTCTCTGCGCGGTCGTTTCTCACACGGCTGCCATCGCCTTTACAACAATCTGGCCGTGCGCCTGTTCTCATTCGTGCTCAAGCACCGGCACGCCAAAGTGTTGGGGCCCATGGCGCTGGGCCTCCGGCGCACCTTTTACTGGGACGGCGAAGTGTACGAGATGCGCCTGCCCACCCGCGGTTTCTACTATGAGCTGGATCCAGCCCTGCCGGTCGAAACCTTGAAGGGAACCATCGCGGGCCAGTTGCAGCAGCCCATGACGGAATACGTGCGCAAACCGGGCGTGACCTACGCCAGCGGCAAGCTGCCGACCGCACCCAACGGTCCCGATAGCAAGGCGGGTGGGGGCGGCCGCGCCGATCCCGGCGCAGAGGGCAGGGCACCGTGAGTACACGCGGGTTTTGCGGAATCCTCTTGGGGCTGGCCCTTGCGGTCGATTGTCGCCAGTCACCCGGTGATCGCGCGGCGTCGCCTGCGACCGACCATGCCGCATCCACCGAGGTGGCGGCGCTGCCGAAAAACCTGCCGTCGCCTTTGTCGGGGACGTCGGCGCGCAAGTCGACTGACACCCCGTCCAAGGCCGCGGCCGCTATCACCGAGGTCGCGAAGGCTGAGGACGATCTGCAGTCCGAGGAGCGAGAATCCAACCCGCTCTCGGAAACCGTGACCCTGACCCTGGCCATCAGTCCGCCGGTCAAGGCGGTGGTCATGTGGGGCAGCAAACAGCTAGCTCGCATCACGCCTGACAAACCAACCGTCGAGTTGCAGCGCCCGCGCAGCACGGGACCGCTGGATCTCGAAATTCGCGCCGAGGGTTTTCTGCCGCACCACACGCGCCTGTATTCCGACCGGAACGACAAGGTGAGCGTGCGCCTGGTGCGTCCGGCAGATGCATCGAGCCTTCTCGGCTTCCGCAGCTCGGTCACAGCCGCCGCGGCCAAGGCCAAGCCAAAGTAGACGCCGCCGCTCGCCCGCAGAGAGCGCGCGGATCGGGTGGCTAGTACCGATCGCTCCGACCGTACCCATTTTCCACTCACGGCCCTTTGCCAGATCATCATTGCGCTCAGACTGCCAGTTCGCATTAGCACTACAAGCGCAGGCCCAGGCTGCCGCGGGCGAAGCCGTGATCGCCGTCGATACCTCGGTTTGGATCGACTTCTTCCGCGGTCGGATGCCGGTGGTGGAGAAGCTGGCCGCACTGCTTGACCGCGACCAGGTGACATTGCCGGCGCCGGTGAAGATCGAGATTCTGTCGGGTGCACGGAAGGCGGAAGGAGCGCGACTTCGGCGTCTGCTTTCCGCCCTGCCAGTTCTATATCCGACTGACGATCTCTGGCGGCGCATGGAGACATGGGTGACCGCAGGGAGTGCTGCCGGCCAGCGTTTCGGTGTGGGCGATCTTCTGATCGCCGCGCTTGCCGTCGAACACGGCTGCACGCTCTGGTCCCTTGATTGTGACTTCGCTCGGATGGCGCGGCTTGGGATGGTGACCCTCGCGGAGATGTAGCTCTCCCGTATACGGATTCCGGCCGCCGTCGCTCGCTGGCCGATCGCTTTCTCGAACCGAAACGAGCGCTCTGGCAAGGCCAGCCGGCGTTGATGAGCCAGCACTATCTTCGTCGCCGCGGATCGAGCGGCTTGCTGCTGTGTCGGCTACCCGGTCGTGGCCGTTTGGTGCGCACGGGCGCGGCGCTGCCCGGGCTCGGCTCGCTTGCCGGCGGCGGGCCCGACGGTTGCCGCTTCTTTTCCAGAGATTCGAGGCGTTCTCGCAATTTCGTCGATTCGCCGCTCAGGCGTTCGACCTCCTGGGAAAGTTTGCGCAGTTTCTCCTCGGGCTTGCCCTTTTCGCGCAGATCGCTGATGGCCTCGCGCATGCGCCGCTTGGCCCGGCCATCCAGCTCGGCGCGCAAAGCGGCCTCGATGGCGGGCACAGCGCGAGCGTCGGCCAGCAGGGCGAGCGCCGAGGCCGCCTCCATGCGCACGCGAAAGTCGGGGTCGGAGAGCCAGCCTTCGATGCGTTCGCGGGCGCGGTGTACCTGCAAGGTTCCCTCGGCCAGACGGGCGAAGGCGGCCACCGCGGCGCGACGGGAGTAGACCGACGCGCTGGTCACGAAGGCTGCTTCGACCAGCGGCAGTGCCGCCTCATCGCCAGTGGCGCCCATGCCTTCGATGGCGCGGGCGCGAATCACATCCTGGAAAGCCCTGCGCGCGAGCACCCCGGGAAGCACGGTGACTGCACGAGGCGAGCGGGTCTGGCCCAAGGCCAGGGCGGCGGCCGCCTCGACAAAGCAGCTTGCATCGCCCCCAACCACCCAGCCTTCCAGCAGCTCGGCTGCGCGCTGGTTACCGGGCGCATGGGTGACCACGAATTCACCTAGGGCAGTGGCCACTGCGCGCCGCACGCGTGGGTTCTCCTGCGCGCGCGCACTCAACAAGGCGTCGAGCGCGTCTTGTCGCCGGGTCTTGCCCAGTGCGGTCGCCGCGGCGGCGCGTACGGCCCAGAATGAATCGTTTCCCAGCGCCCCAGCCAGGGCCACCACCGCGCTAGGCTCGGGCAGATCGCCCAGAGCGCGTGCGGCCAGCACGCGATCCACGCCCAGGCGCGCGGCCTGCAGCTGTCGTTCCCAGAGGATGCGCGGCTTTTTCAACTTGATGCTCTTCAACACCACGTCGCCGGGATCGAAGATGACCTGGGAGGGGCGGGCGGCGAGGGGGAACTCGAAGGCGTGGCTGCGCTGGTCCACATCGACGGTCTTTTCGTGCGGTTCGCCCTCGACCTCGAAGCAAACCCGCGTGGTGAATCGGTGTGGGCGATCGCTGCATTGTCTTTGCTCCAGGCGAAGGGTGCCCACTTTCTTGTCGGCGTCCCATTCCCACGCGCCCTCCAATTCAGGGTGGCCAGGGCTGTCCACCCACTGGTCGAAGAACCAGTCCAGATTGCGGCCGGTTGCCTCCTCGATGGCGCGGATCAAGTCACGCGTCTCGACCGAGCCGCGCGCATGGCGCTCGCCGTAGAGGCGCAAGGCGCTCCAAAAATTGTCCTCGCCCAGCTCGTAGCGCAGCATGTGCAGCACGCGCCCGCCCTTTTCGTACAGATGTCGGTCAAAAAGGTCGATGGGCGCCTCGTATTGCCGGCAGAAGATGGGACGTTGATAGGTGCCCGCCTCGCCCAGATAGGCGTCGAGATCGCCCAGCAATTCTACGTCGGCCTCGTCGCGACCGCGGGTGTGATCGCGCCACACGTATTCAAAGTAGGTGGCGAATCCTTCATTCAACCAGGCCTCGGGCCATTCGCGGCAAGTGAGCAGATCGCCCCACCACTGGTGGGCCAGCTCGTGCGACACCAAGCCCTCGACGTCGTGGTCGAGAGCCGCGCGCTGGTCGAGGATTGCCTCGGAGGTGAGGGTGGTGGCGGAGGTGTTCTCCATGCCGCCGAAGATGAAGTCGTGCACGAAGACTTGGCTGTAGCGACGGTGAGGGTAGGGGACGCCAATTCGCCGGGAGAAGAAGTCAATCATCTCGGGCGTGCGCCCCAGACTGCGCCGGGCATCCGCCGCGCGGTCCGCGGAGGCGTAGTAGTAGACGTCGACCCCGGTCTCCGGCGCGCGATCCTTCAGTTCCACAAAGGAGCCGCACACCAAGGTTACTAGATAGGGCGAATGAGGCAGGTCAAGGACGTAGTGCCAGCGTGTCCGGCCGTTGCCCAAGTCGCTTTGGTCAGCAAGGTCGCCGTTGGAAAGGACCATCACCCCCGTCGGTACTGTGCAGAACACCTCGCTGGTAGCCTTTTCGACGGGGAGATCGACACAGGGCCAGTAGAAGCGCGAGTCATCGTCCTGACCTTGGCTCCAGCATTCCAGGGGACGGTCGGGATGGGCCTGGTCAGGTCCGACGAAGTAGAGACCCCGGCGCGGCTGACAGCGATAATCGACCGCCAAGGTGAAGCGCTCGCCCCGCGCGAACTTGCGGCCCAGCGGAATGCGCAAACACTCGCCGTCGTAGTCCACTCCGGATACCACTTTCCCATCGACGCTCACCTGCTCGACAATCATCTCCACCGCGTTCAACTCGACATTGTCCAGGCCGTCTCGGCGCGCAGTCAAACTGAGGCGTGACTGCCCCTGCAAGGTGCGCGCAGCCAGGTCAGGTTCGAAGCTCAGGCAGACATGGTTGACCGCTACCGGGCGGTCGGGAACGTAGTGGGTGGCGGTGCCGGGGGGAGCGAACGGTCTGGGCATGGGGAAGGAGCCTCCGAAGATCCGCTGACGTTAGCGCGAAAGCGCTCGCCTCCGCCACTCGGATTGTCAGGGTGAGTCGCCTAGTCGATGTCGACGAAGGTCAGAGCATCCACCACCGTCAACGCGTGCGGATCCGCAGCAACCAAACGGACGCGAACCTCGCTTGCGGCATGCGCGGGCAACATCAGGAGAGATGGCGTGAGCACCGAATGAGCCGCGGGCGGACCGGCGCGCGCCAATTCTTTCCAGGTATTGCCTTCCTTTGCCTCGACCAACAGGCTGGCTCCTTTTGCCGCACCTGCCAGTAACGCGCCAAAGCGCCGGCCGGACCAGGGAAGCGGTCCCCAGATGACCTCGCCGGATGACAATTTCTGCTCCGGATCTTCTCCGGTGGCCAGAAGTTGCCGGCCTTGCCCGCCCAAAACGCGGACGGGCGCCGCTGGCCGTATCCAGCTCTTTCCCTCCCCAAGAAACTGCAGGCGCTGGTCTCTCGGGTCCTCGAATCCTTGCCGCCGAACCGTGATCTTCCTGGATGCCAGCTGCTCGCATTCGGGCGACCATCCCAGCGCACTTTGGCGCAGTCCCAGGGCCCGGGTCGCGCTGCACAGGACTGGCGCCGCGGCGGGATCGGACTGCCAGCCATGCGCAAGGGAACTGAGCAATACCCTGTCGTATTGATGAGCCTGCAGCCACAGGGCCAGGCCGCGGCTGGCGGTGGTACGGGCGGGGAGGGCGCCGGCAAGTTCTCGCTCGGCCCAGGCCATCAGGATCTCGTCGTATGGTTGGTGCTCGGCGCGGGTGTGCTCGATGAACATCCGCTGTCGAATGCTCGGCGCAACTCCCAGCGCAGAGATGGCGGCGATGGCGTCGAACCGCTCGTCTGGGTCACGAACGCGCTTGGCTTCGTCCCAGAGGCGAGCCGCCAGAGCAGCCCGCGCCGGCTGAGTCAGCCCGCTACCGCATAGCGATCCCAGCAACACAGCGCCGCGCGCGCGTGCGCCCGTGGCCGCGGCCGGGTCGAGCAAGAGATCCGGATCGCAGGTGGGCGGGGCGACGCCGGCCAGGCGGAGCAACGGCAGACGGGCGGTATCGGTCAGCGTCGTCGCGCTGGGAGTGAAAAGCGGCAGGGATTCCAGTTCGAGAACGCCTTCCAGGCGCAACGGGAATACTTCATCCTGCATACGCGCCACCCCCAGAAGAGCCGATCCCGGCGGCCCGCTTTCCACATCGAATCCCGCATGCCATACGATCGGCCAGCGCTTGCCGTTCTGGTCCGTCCAGGCCAGCGCCGGGGGTGGTCCCGCCTGGACTTGCAACGCGTGTACGAAGAACACGGTCTCCGCTTTGTCCAGGATGGCTGAGATGCCCTTCACCTCCACCACGCCCAATTTCGCCACCATCGGCAGCACGGGCGGGACGGCCGGGTCGACCAGGTCGGCCCGCACGGCGCTAAGTGCTACTAGCGACAGGCGGGCGAGAAACTTCGGCCCCATTGCCCGGTATTGGTCGTGAAACGGCCAGAGGGCGTACACGGGTTCGGCCGCCAGCCACGACCCGTGCAAATGCAACGTGTCGGGCCGCCTTTCTCCATATAGGTAGTCAACCAGAACCGTGGGCTCACGGTTCCACGCACGGCCCAGCACCCGATCGGTCAGTCCAAAAATGTCCAGGACATCCATCCCGAGCGGATAAGCCATCCCGCCTACGTCAATATCAGCTTCGAGCAGGCGCCGTCCGAGTTGCAGCGACGTGCCCAGATCGCGGTACAGGGATGCACAATAGGCAATCTTGCGCATGTCAACGTCCCTGGACCCATTGGCCCCGACAGCCCTTGCTGTCCATTGGCCCAGGGGACGATTGGCAAGAAGCAGCGGCACACAGGCCCCGAGCACTAGAACCATGCGAATGAGGACCGGCACACGGCGCGACAGCCAACCCTCGGGCCGCAGCGCCGCGTACAAGCCAAGCCCCACGAGCGCGATCGCCGGGCCTTCCAGGAATTGCATGAAACGCCCCTGGCGCATCCAGTCTCCGCCGGAGAGACAGAGAAAAAGGCCCACCGCACCGACCTGCAGGACGGCTGCAATCAACGGTATCCAGGTGCTTCGCGACAGAAGCGCGAACAGAGGGATGAGACAGAGAAAGTACGACGTGCCATAGACATTGAGAAAGGCCTGCGCGTAGTGCCATCCTTCCTGCCAGGCGTGCCCCGCGCCCATTTTGGGCCAGAACGTGTTGGGGACGAGATCCCGGAAGCACAGACAGCGAAAGACCAGCACCAGAAGAAAGGCGAGAGCAAGGATCGCGCAGGCGAAAAACCGCCGCCGACTGGATAGCAATCGCGCCGCCACCACAAGTGCCCCATACAGCCCAGCCTCGGGCCGGGTCCAGGCGAGAAGCCCTGCAACCACGCCAAGTGCCAGATCCCAACCGGACGAAGCCGGCGCAAGTAGAAGACAGAGGGTGGAAAGGGCCATCAATCCAGCCAAGATGCCGCCTTCGAGCCCCGCGACCGTCCAGTAGTTGAACGTGGGCCACAAAAGTGGCAGCAACCCGATCAGAGGCACGAGCAGGCATGCCACGCCCCGTGTTTTCCAAATCAGCACGAGTCCCCACGCCAGCAGAGCCAGCAAGACAAAACCCAGATTGATCACCTTGGCGGCCACGTCCAAGTTGAGATGCAACGCCGCAAAAGGCACAAGCAGGATGACCTCCAGCGGGTTCGAAAAACCCTCAACCGGACTGGCCCCCGTGGTGTGCCGAAATCCGTTTCCCGCAGCCACATTCGCGGCATAGGCATAGGTGATGGCGGCATCATCGATGGTGGGTTTGCTGAAGACCGTCCAGACGTGGCGCCCCAAGAAACCGACCGAGGCCAGCAAGAGCAAGGTGGCCGTGACCGCGACCGCCCACTTGGACAGGCTTCGGGGGTAGACGGGTGCCGACGACATTTCGCGCAGTCTACCCTAACCCGCCCCGGAGTTTCGTCAGGGAATGGGTCCCGAGGACTTCCCCCGGCCGGTCCGTTGCTTCTCCACTTCGCGGATGTAGACGCCCTTGGGGAATTCGCGTTGATAGAGATCGAGATCCGCCTGGGCACCCAGTTTGTCGCCCAGCCGGCCACGGCACACGGCGCGGCCGTACAGAGCCTGTTCGTCGGGCTGCCGCGCCCGCGCCAGTAGCAAATCAAAATCGCCCAGGCTTTCGCCGCAGCGGCCCGCCGTTGCACGCAACTCGGCGCGGGTGAGCAACAGGGTGCGCGCAGCCGCGACGTTCGAGAGCGACTTGCCGTCGAGCAAGGCCAGTGCCTCATCCGATCGCTTGAGGTCCAGCAAAGCTTCTACCCGCAGGACCATGGCTTCGTGGACAAACGCGCTCCGCGTGAGTTCGGCCGCGTGAGCATCCAGCAGCGCAAGCGCTGCGCCGGGAGAGTGGTCGGTACGCAAGGAATGCAGCGCTTCGGCCAGCCAGCGCGCGCCGCCCTGGGGCCGGGCAGGGCTGGACGTCGTCATTGGCCGGGCGGACATGGCTGGCAGGGGCGCCAAGGGAGCTGGCGCGGCAACCACGCGGGCCGCCTCGACTGGCGGGGGAACGATGGCCGGCACGACCGCTGGTTCTGGATCGCGACGACGATTTTCCGACCGAGGCACGCGCAGCGCGCCCGATGGTTCCATGAACGCAAGTCTAGCGGCTGGCGCCGGTTCTTTCGGGGGAACTGTCGCTCCCGCCGGCGGTGTCACCTCGACTCTGGGCGGGATTGTCGGCTGGGTGTCGATCGGGGTCGCGGGAGCAACCGGCACGGGCGCGCTTGCCAGAGATGGCCGGTGCGAATGCGGCACACGACTTTGCGCGGGCGGCTTCGCTGCCGCCGCAGCAGGGTAGGGGCGCAGCCAGCGCGGCATCAGATCCAAGCGCGCCGCGAGGGCAAAGGTCGCCCCGCTCACCAGCAACGCCACCGCCACCGCGGGCCACCACCTGAGCAAGCCCGGCCAACGCTGTCTTCCCGGTGTGGCCGCTGCGATACTCGCAAGCTGTGGGCCCGAAAGCAGCGGGGGTGCGCCCATGGCTCGAATCAGTCGGCCGGCCATGCGTTCGACCAGATTGGCCTGCCCGGCTCGATCCTTCCAACGGGCTGGATCCGGAGCAACGCTACTCATGACTGCTCCTCGCTCAGGAGTTGACGGTGCCAATGGTGGAACATCTCGCGCGCGCGGTGCAATTGCACCCTCACGGTGTTGAGTTTGATCTGGCAGATCTCTGCGATTTCCTGGGTCGACATGTCTTCCAATTCAAAGAGCACCAGCACGGTTCGGTATTTTTCGGGCAGGTGGTCGAGAACCCGATGGAACAGCAGGCGCGCCTGCTGCTGCTCTAGCCGGGCGCAGGGATCGAGCCCCGAGGATGGCAGCCGGTCGAGGAGGTTCGGGTTCTTGTCGCGCCAGAAACGCCAGCGGTGACGCCGCCGGTGGTTGGCCACGATTTTGCGGGTGATGCTGTACAGCCAGCTCGAAAAGTGCGCCTCGCCACGGAAACTTGCCATCCGGCGGCTGACCACGAAGAAGATTTCCTGAACCGCGTCCTCGACTTCGACGTCGGGACCGCCCAGGTGCCAGGCCCAGCGCGCCACGGTCTGGCCGTAGTCGCGGTACGCCTCCGCCAGGGTTGACGGCGCGTGGCCGACGATGGGCTTTCCGGTGGCGTGCATGAACTGGAAGATCGGCGGACCTCCAGGTCCGTCTAGTGTGAGGAAAACCGAAAAGGTTTCATCATGGGAAGAGCCCCACCGATAGCCCGAGCGTGGCCGCCACATCCCAGGGAGTGAGCGCCAGATTGGCCGTGCTGCCGGTCACTACCGCGCGCTGGCGTTGCAGCCAAGCCTCGCCGCGCAGATCAGCCCACAGGGTGAAGCGCCGCCAGCGCCGGCCCGCGCGCAGGCCGACGTCCAGGCCAAGCTCGAAGGAGTTCTGCTCTTGATTCACGGCAAAGTCATGGCCGGAAAGCGTGGCAAAGCCGAGCAGGGGACCGGCATCGGCGCTGACGAGCCAATTCGGATTCGGCGTCCGCCAGACCAACGAAAGCGTGGCCATACTGTGTCGCCAGTGCACCCGTCCGGGGGCCAGGTCGGTCTGTCGCGCGGTCTGCGCCGCAAATGCGATGCGCCCTTGCCAGTGAGATCGGAGAGAGGCAAGGCCCATCTCCAGACGCCAGCTGGCTGCTGTCCCGCCCCGCAGGGCCGCGCCGCCGCCCGCTCCCAATTCCAGATCGAGCCCCGAGGTTGCGCCCGCGGACTCTGGCCTCGGCCTCGCGATGACGAGTGGTTCAGCGATGGGTGGAATCCCGGGATGGGGATCACTTTCCCACGACGCAAGAAGAACCGCGACCGTCTCTGCAAGTTCATCGCAGCGATCGGAAAGGGAAAGATCTCGTTGCCCAATCAAGGTGCCGTCCGCAGCGGACAGGCGCAGGCGCAATTGCGTCGGACCTGCGCGTTCGCCCTGGCTGACCTGCAAGTCGGCTTGATCCGCCAGGTTGGTTTCCATGCCTCTTGCTGGAAGCAGCGGCAGGAGCCGGGTCGTGATTGCTTCCGACGACGGACACGTGATCGCGCTGTGAACCTCGACCGGAGTTGCAAGCCAGACTGCTAAGAGAAGGCCATGCACGAAGAAAGCTAATCACGAATCCCGACTGACAGGTGTAACTTTTCCACAGGGGGCGACACCAAGAGGATTGCCATGAAAGCCACTAGGACGACTACGACCACTATGAAACGATCTTGTTGCACCTTCCTCTTTCTCACTATTGTTGTCAGTGCTGGTTGCACCACCACCGACAACAACGTGGGCAGCCTCGGGAATGACTCGGCCGTGGCGGGCGGTTCTGGGCAAGATGCGCGCGACGGCAAGCCAGCGAGCGCCTGCACTGCGGACTCCGATTGTCCCGTAGGTCTAAGCTGCGGCTATGCGGTTGCCGATGGGTGTGCGGCGAAGGGCGTGTGCATTCAGAGCAATTTTCAAGGAGCCGTTGGGCCGGACTACATGTGCGGATGCGATGGAAGGGGAATCCTCCCCGTCCTGATCCAAGACTCTGGTAGTTCATCGACCGTGCTCTACGTGTCGGCCCCGTACTCAGGGTGGGCCGGACCTTGCGTGGGTCTGCCCGATGCCGCCGTGTTCGATTCGGCCGGCATGGGCAAGGATGTCGGACCGGAATCGATCTCCGCGGACGCTGGCAGGGTTTGCCTCTATCCGGCGGGCGCGGATACATCAGTCGAAGTCGGGAATGGCAGTTTTGTGGGATGCAGACCGGGACTGACGCAGGACCTCTGCGATCCCTCTTCGTACCAAATGACCTGCCAAGCTAGCGGGCTCACGCCGGCTTCGATTCCTCAACCTGCGAGCACGCTCAACTGCAAAGCAGTCCCCGTGCCAACACCCAGCAACACGCTCTTCTACTGTTGCCCCTGTGCCGACAGTCCCTTGCCTGACGCGGCGGTACCCGATGCGGCCGGCGTGGGCAAGGACGCCGCACAGGACGCGCCCGAGGCTGGCGCCACCCATCGATGTCAGGCGAATGGGGCGACCTGTACGGCCATCACGCCCAACACGGCATGCACGCCCTTTACAGGACGTCTCTATGACGACAAGGCGGGATGCTACTCCACCGTGGATACGACCCTGGGGTGTTGCGCCACGGCCACGGGTGAGTTTTGTGCACTGCCTGCCGCGAGCGGCTGCTATCAAAGCGCGACAGTCTCCACCATTGCATACTGGACGCCGAACTTGGCGGGCGCGGGAGTGACGCTGATTCCGGGTGGCGGACCTTGCGATCAAACCGAGTATGCCAAGGTTGCATCAGCGCCACCATGTGCCGCGAATCCGCCGGATGCGGCCGCGCTGCCCGATGCTCCCACCAGCGATGCGCATACCCCTGTGACTCTCCCATTGTGCACTACCGACAGCGACTGCTGCGTGTCAGTCGACGAGTGCATGGCCACCGCAACCCTGACTGGCAACCGCGGCTACGGCCCGGTCCCAGGCACTCACGCCACATGCCTGCCCTGTATGGTGCCTGCCATCCAGGTCCAGTGCCAAGGTGGTTTTTGCGTCGGCACCAGGCTCATCAACTTCTACGATTCTTCCAGCCCGCTCCTCCACTCCCATTGCGGCGCCATTGCCCTGCCCGACGCTGGCGCTGCACACGCTGCCTCGCCCCACGCTGCTGTCGACGCAGGCCAGTCGTACCAAACTTTCTGGACTTGCGGGGGACCGTAGAACGCCCGCGTAGGCGAAGGCAGGCCTAGCCCACGGCCTGGCAGCTGCTGCCGCAGCTGCCAGGCCTGGAGCCAGAGCGCCCCTTCGGGGGCTAGGCCTGCACGCCCCACCCCAGCCCCACGCGCGCTTCGCGCGCGCCCGTCGCGGGAGGGACTGGCGAGGCCGAGCTTTATCGATCGCAGCGGACCGCGAGCGACCAGCCTTCGTAGAAGTACACCTGGCGTAGCGTGCCGGGCTCGCCGCACGAGTGCTTGTCGAGGCTGGGCAGCACGCACACTTCGTGCGGCCCGGCGTGGGTGCGCACCGAGGTTCGCTTGTGGCCGGGCAGGGCACCGTAGGAGCGACCGTCGATCTGCAACTGGGAGGGCCGGGCGCAGTGCGAGTTGTCGATCTCGATCCAAACTGCGGGTGCCGTGGTGGGAGGAGCCGATGTCTTGGGCGGCGTGCGCAGGGTTCGACTGGGATCCTCGGTCCCACTGGCCTCGGGATCAGCAGCGGAATCGTCCAGGGTCCAGGCGGCGGGATTGGACGGGTCAGTTGGCAATGCCTCCTCGGCGCCTGCGACCGGGCCTCCGGTCGCGCCCGGAGTGGGCAATTCGCAGCCCGCGTGGCGCAACTCGGCGCCTAGTTGCACGTAAAAAGCGACGCGCATCTCTTGCAGATCGCGCAGCATGTCCTGGTGGATCTGGCTCGCCTTCTTGACATTGAGGCGATAGTCCGGCGTCAACCCGGATGTGTCGCCCAGTTCGTCGGCGCGGCGGATTTCGCGAAAGCGTGACTCCATCTCACGGCCGATGGCCAGGTAGCGGCCTCCGGCGGCCAGCGCCCGTCCGTACAGGGCTGCGGCCGAGGCTGGACAGACCTTGGCAGCGTGACCTTCGTGGCTGCCAGCCGGCCGCGCCACCTCGGACAGGGTGCCGTGAACCGCGGTCGAGAATTCGTTGCGAACCTGGTCCATGTCGGCTTGCAGAGCCAAGAAACGATCCACGGTTCGGCGCAAGACCGTGATGTCGCCGAACACCGGATCGATGCGCGGACTCACCGTGGTTCGGAATGGCGTTGCCGCAGACGACTGCGCGGCAGCTGCGAGAACCAGCCAAAGCGGAAACAACATTTATCCTGGGTTCCTTGTTGGGGGAGGCCGCAATTATGGTGCCGATGCAAGTAGACCAGCAAGAAACTGGTGGCTCGGGCGCCGGGCCGCCGCTATCTTCAGCCCCACAAGCCATGAGCGCGAGCAAGGTTGAGTCCGGTAGCGGCGTGCGTTTTGCGTTCCTGACGCCGCGGAAGCTGCCGCCGGCCGACACCCTGGGCGGTCGGGTGGTGGTGCTGGACATCGGCTTCGCCTCCGAGGGAGGTGGCTCGTCGTTCGCGGGAGTCACCATCCCCTTCATCAACGGTCTGGGCAGCCGGCTGGCTGCCTGGGTGGACCATCACGACCACGAGCGCCACGTCGATTTTGTCCGCGATCCTCGTTTTCTCCTGTCCGACAAGGCTGAGCATGGTGGCTGCCCGGAGATGATCACCCCGGAGTTCGTGGCTGCGGTCGGACCGGTGGACACGGTGGCCATGCACATGGACCTGGATGGGCTCTACGCGGGCGCCAAGTGGGTGCTGGGGGGGATCGAGCCCTATCCAGGCGCTGATGCGGACGCGCGCGCGGTGGACACGCGGCGGGGCGAGCCGGGCCCCATCGCCACGCGCATCGATCGCGCCTTGCGGGCTCGCTTTCGCGACGAGACGCTCAAGTACCGCGTGATCCAGTACCTGCTCGCGCGCACCCAGGCGCCTCATCACTGGGAGGAGATCGAACGTGCGGCGCGGCTAATCGACCCGCTCCTGGAGCAGGCGCACAAGATCGCCCTGCGCTACGAAGTCGAAGGCAACGTGGCGTACGTGGATGTCCGGTCGAGCGCAGCCTATGACAAGACCGAACTGCTGCTCCTCGGCCAGCAGCGCGCGGCCGTGGCAGTGGTGCGGGACTCCGGATCGCTGTCCATCGCGGCTGACTACCAATCCGGGCTGGACCTGATCAAGTTGTTCGACCTGGGCGGCGGCATGCCCACGCGCGTGTCTGTGCCCGAGTCGCGCCTCGAAGAGGTGCTGCAGAAGCTCGCCGAGACGGTTGCGCAGCGTCGGTAAGTGAGCTTTTTCACCACAGAGAGCACGGAGGGCACAGAGATCGGAGAAGAAGAAAGGGTTCGGACAAGACCCTTTCTTCTTTCCGATCCGGCTCTGGGTTCTCTGTGCTCTCTGTGGTGAAAAAGCTAGCCACTGTCTTAGGCGCTGGTCAACCCGTCGAATCGAGGTAGAGTCGACGCATGCACGTGAAGCACGGCACGCCTCCCAAGAAGTCCCACCAGGCTCTCGCCGAGCGCATCCTTAGGCAGCGCGGCCGCGGAGCGCACCCGCTGGCCAGCCCGATGCCGTCGCCGGACGAGGTCGCAACCCTGGTAGAAGACCTGCTGTCGGTGATCCTGCCGGGAACCCGGCGCACGCGCATGCTGGGCCGGACCTCGCACGCGGCTGCGCGGGAGCGAGTGGCCGAAGTGCTGGGCGACCTGGAGCTGCGACTGGAAGAGTTGGTTTTTCTGGGATTGCACCGCCTCTGCCCTGACGTTGCCAAGAACAAGGACGCCTGCTGGCGGCGCGCCCAGAGCATCACCGCACGCACGCTGGCAGCCCTGCCCGATCTGCGCGGCCTGCTGGAAAAGGACATCCAGCTTGCCGTCGAAGCGGATCCCGCGGCCACCGGCACCGACGAGGTAGTCGCCTGCTATCCCGGACTTTATGCCATAGCCATCTACCGGGCGGCACATCGTCTGCTGCGGGAAGGGGCACTGCTGGTGCCGCGCATGATGACCGAGTACGCCCACTCGCGTACCGGCATCGACATCCACCCCGGCGCGAGCGTGGGCTCGCCCTTTTTCATCGACCACGGAACGGGCATTGTCATCGGTGAGACCGCCCGCATCGGCAACGCGGTTCGTATCTATCAAGGTGTCACCCTGGGCGCGCTGTCGATCAAGCGCAAGCAGGGCATGCTGGCGGCCGCCTCGGCGACCAAACCCGCCGTGCCCCAGCGCCACCCGACCATCGAAAACGACGTGGTCATCTATGCCAACGCCACAATCCTGGGGGGCGATACGGTCATCGGCAAGGGCGCGGTCGTGGGCGCCAACGCTTGGATCAGCTACTCGGTGCCGCCCGGCCGGCGCGTAGGAGCCTAGACCCCTGCACGATCAAAGGTCCGGATGGCGATCTCCCAGCGTCTGCTTGCCCTGCTGCGCGAGGTTTCCGCCGAGATCCTCGACGCGCAAAGACCGCTGCGGGTCATTCGCCTACTGACCTGGCCCGAGGAGGTGGAGCGGGCCTTTTTCGAAAATGGCGCACGCGAGCTGCCGCGTCCAATCTACCAGGTGCCCCCGGAGGTGGAGGCCGCGGACATGCGCTTTCGCGGCTTGGCCCAGCGGGTGACCGGCGACAACGAAATCGAGCGCTTTTTGCACGAGACCTGTGTGGCCATGGCCACGGCGGCTCGCATGTTGTGCGCCATCGGCAGCAAGGACTTCTACTTTCACTCGGTCGAGATCTATGGCCGTCCGGGCAGCCTCTCCTCGGATCGGCGGACCACCAATTCCGATCTGGCCCACCACTTTGAAAAGGTGATTGCCGGCTACGCTCCACCGCCCGCAGCCGTCGACCAGCCGAGTATCGACGCGGAGGATGCCGCCAACCAGCTACGCGCGCGGTTTCAGGCGCGCTTTGCCGGGCTGCAGGTACGAGTCGTAATCGTGGACAAGCTGGCGGCCAACGCATCGGCCAGTGTCGACGAGATCAAGATCAAACGCGACGCCCGTTTCTCACCGCGCGATCTGCTGCAGATTGAGTGCCACGAACTGGGGGTGCATGTGACTACGGCGCTCAACGGCCGGGCGCAGCCGGTGCTACCGTTTGTCGGCGTGCCTTCTCCGCGCACCACGCGGACCCAGGAAGGACTGGCGGTTTTCACCGAGTTCGTCACCCGGTCGACCAGCCTGGCCCGCGTGCGGCGTCTGTGCGACCGCACCCTGGCGGTCCAGATGGCCGAGGAAGGGGCCAGTTTTCTCGACCTCTACCGGTTCTTTCTCGGCCGCGGTCATGACGAGCGTGCTTCGTTTGATTGCGCGCGCCGGGTGTGCCGCGGGGGGATGGTGGAGGGTGGCGCTCCGTTCACCAAGGACGTGTGTTACTTGGACGGGCTCTTGCGGGTCACCAACTTTCTTCGCATCGCGCTGACCAAGGGGCAAAGCCACCTGGTCCGCCTGCTCTTTGTCGGCAAGATCGCCATCGAGGACATCCCACTTTTCGACCGACTGGTGCGCGAGGGCGTGGCGCAAGAGCCCCGCTTTCTGCCCGCCTGGGCGCAGGACCTGTCCTACTTGACCGCGTTCATGAGCTACACAGTGTTTCTTGGACGCAGCGATCTGAGTGCGGAACAGCGCCGCCTTGACGACCAGTTGGCGCGCGCCGAAGCGGAGTTGATCTGAGCAGCTTCGGGCTGTACGGCCCCGCGGCGCCCGCCAACTTCATGGATAGCGGCAAGACCCGCGGCCTATTGGGTGATCCCGGCTGGTAGGCGAGGGCGCTGCAAGAACCTGCGAATCAAGTCGAGCTGGCCGTCGGCATGGTAGCTGGAACGGACTAGTGGCCCGGACTCGACGTGGGCAAATCCCAGGGCGAGCGCCTCCTGTTTGAGCTGGGAGAATTCTTCGGGCGGGACGTGGCGGGCCACCGGCAGATGCTGGCGCGACGGGCGCAGGTACTGACCCAGGGTTAGGATCTCGACGCCGATGCCACGCACTTCGCGCAGGACCGCGCGCACCTCGTCCAAGGTTTCGCCCAACCCCAGCATCAGCCCGGTCTTGCCGAGAAACCCGCGCCGGCTGGCATGGGCCAGCACCGCATAAGAGCGGGAATAGCTGGCCTGGACGCGAACCTCACCTGCCAGACGGGGCACGGTTTCTAGGTTGTGGGCGAAGACATCGGGCCCGGCATCGAGGACCTGATCGACCGCGGCCAGGTCGCCGGCAAAGTCGCCAGTCAGCGCTTCCAGCATGAGATCCGGACAGTGTTGCTTGACCGCGCGGATGGTGGCGGCCCAGTGGGCTGCGCCGCCGTCGGCGAGGTCGTCCCGGCTTACGCAGGTGATTACGGCGTGGCGCAGACGCAAACCCGCCAGAACTTCAGCCACCCGGTCAGGTTCGGCAGAGTCGGGCGGCCGCGGCTGGCCGCTGGGAACGTCGCAGAACTTGCAGGACCGGGTGCACACGCCACCCAGGATCATGATGGTCAAGGATCGCCGGCTCCAGCATTCGCCGATGTTTGGGCACGACGCGCTTTCGCAGACGGTGTGCAGCCCCTGCGCGTGCACCTGGGCGCGCAGATCGAAGTAGGCCGCATCGCTGGGAAGCTTCATGCGGATCCACGGCGGGTGACGGGCCTCCCCGCTGGCCGGGGCAGGGCGCACTGCCCGCAGGCGGCGGGATCGCGTATCCACGACGCGGCTCATGCAGAGAATGTGGTCGAATCCCGCGCGGGCCGCAAGCCACATCGCACTGGCTTGTCGATACGATTCCATCGCCTATGATGAATGAATCTCATGCAACGAACCATCGTTGTCGGCGACGTCCACGGCTGCCTGGACGAGCTGCAGACTCTCCTGCGCCAGTGCGGAGTGGCGCGCGGCGAACGCGTGGTCCTGGCGGGCGACCTTCTGGCCAAAGGACCGGATTCGCGCGGCGTGGTGCGACTGGTGCGCGAAATCGGCGCGCTGGCCGTGCTGGGCAACCACGATTTCTACAGCATCGAGGTGAGACACCGGCGCCAGCAGGGCGAGACTAGGCGTCCGCGGCGCTGGCTGCTCGACACCTTGGACGAGTCGGATTGGGCGTTCATCGAGAGCCTGCCTCTCTTCCTGCGGCTGGGCGCGGACCAGGAAGGCGGTCCTGAATTCGCGGTCGTGCATGCCGGTGCGGTGCCCGGCGTGCCGCTTGACAAGCAGGAGCGCGACCACCTGCTCAACCTGCGCAGCATGGTCGGAGGCACCGTCCCCACCAGCCGATTGCTGATGCGCTGGCCCTGGGCCGCGGCCTGGCGCGGCCCCGAACACATCGTTTTTGGGCACGATGCGGTTCGCGGTCTGCAGCAATATCCCCTGGCTACCGGGTTGGATACCGGGTGCGTCTACGGGCGCGAGCTTACCGCGCTGGAGCTTCCCGCGCGGCGCCTGCACAAGGTGGCGGCGCGCCGACGCTACGCAGCCGTCTGACCGCGTGCTAGATTGAGGATGGACGTGATTGTCGAGTTGAAGAAGCAATTCATTTTCGAGGCGGCACACCGCCTGCCCCATGTGCCGGCCGGACACAAGTGCGCGCGGGTACACGGGCACAGCTACCGGGTCGAGTTGGGTTTGCGCGGGCCGGTCGATGGGCAGACCGGCTGGCTGGTGGATTTTGCGCTTATCGACGACGCCTGGTCGGTGCTGCAGCGACGTTTCGACCATCACATGCTGAACGAGGTGGAAGGGCTGCAAAACCCCACCTGCGAGAATCTGTGCGGCTACATCTGGACGGAGCTCAAACCGCGCATCCCCCAGCTTTGCGCCGTGACGGTCTGGGAAACTGCGGATTCTTGCTGTACCTACCGGGGAGAGATGGGGTAATTAGCAACCCATCGTGCGTTCTCTTCGTTGCCTGACCCTGAACCTGTGGGGAGCCGAGCCACCCCTGCAGCGTCGCATGGAATTGGTGGCTGCGGCTTTGCGCGAGATCCAGCCCGACGTGGTTGGCTTGCAAGAGGTGCGCGAAGTGCCGGGCCAACTCGCCAACCAAGCCGAAACTCTGGCGGCGGCCGCTGGCTACCAACACGTTTTTGTGCCTGCCATGCCTTTCCAAGGTGGTCAGGAAGGCCTGGCCATCCTGTCGCGCGAGCCAATTCTGGAACACGTGGGATTCGGGCTGCCCCACGCGGAGCCCAACGAGCGGCGCATCTTGCTTTCGGCGCGCGTGCGCTTCGCGACCGTCTCTGTTTGGGTTCACACCACCCATCTCAACTATCGGCTGGCGCATGGCAAGCAGCGCGAGGATCAGGTCCAGGCCATCGATTCCATCGTGGCGGCCCGTGCCGGCGACACGCCGTCGCTGTTGCTGGGCGATTTCAACGCGCGGCCCGACGCCGATGAGATCCGGTGGCTGCGTGGACTGGTCACCCTGAGCGGGCGGCGCACCTACTACCAGGACGCCTGGGATAGACTGCACCCGGATGAGCGTGGCTGGACCTGGGCGCGCGCCAACCCGTACACCGCACGCTTGGCTTTTCTGGAGCCAGACCGTCGCATCGACTACATCTTCGTCACACCCATGCGAGGGGATGGCCGCGCGACCGTGCGGTCGTGTCGTATCGTGCTGGCGGAACCGGCTGCCGACGGCGTGTACGCCTCCGACCATTTCGGACTGTTGGCCGAAATCCAGATGGATAGCGAGGTCTAGTGTTTCGCCTCGCCCACGTGACCGATCTGCACGTCCGCAACTTTGCCGATGCGCGGGTGCGCGATTTTTTCGGCAAGCGGGCTATCGGTGCCCTCAACCTGGCGCTAGTTCGTCGGCGGAAACACAGCATGGACTTGCTGGCGGAGCTGGCCAAGGATCTTTCGGCGCGGCCGCATGATCATCTGGTGGTGAGCGGCGATCTGGGCAATCTTTCCTTGGTCTCCGAGTGGCGCGCGGCCCGAAGTTGGATCGAGCGCACCGGCGCCTCGGTCGAAAACGCGACGGTCATTCCGGGCAACCACGACACCTACGTGCGCGAGGTCGTGGTCAAAGGGACTTTTGAAGAAGTCTTCGCCGCCTACCAGAGCGCGGATCTGCGTCTGGATGCGAACACCTATCCCTTCGCGCGTCTGCGCGGGGAGATTGCCTTGGTCTGCGCCAATAGCTGCGTGCCCACCGGCGATCTGGGCGCGTGGGGGCGGCTGGGCGAGGCCCAGTTGCGCCGGCTGGAGGCCCTGCTCGCGGCGCCCGAGGTGCGCGCGCGCTTTCGGGTGTTGGTCATCCATCACGCGCCGGTCATGCACCGGCCCCCGGAGACCCGCAATCTGCGCGACCGCGCACAGCTAGCCGAGGTGCTGGCGCGGGTAGGAGCCGAGCTGGTTGTGCACGGGCACGACCATCGCGACGAATTCGCCGAGCTGCCCGGGCCTGCCGGCCGCCGCATTCCCGTGGTGGGCGCCGGCTCAGCCTCGTACGCGGGCGCGGTCGACCGCTGTTCTCGCTACAACCTCTACCAGATCGACGGCGCGCACGTCGAGGTGCTTACCTACGCGCACGATAGCGCGATCGGCGCCTTCCGCGAGGTTCGTCGTCGGGCGATCGGATCCCCTAGTAGCCTGGGTGCGTGAACGTGGCATCGTAGGAAGGGGACGCTCGGCGCTGGCGGGCTGATGCCGGTGGCGCTCCTCGGCGGACGTCGTGATGGGAACCCTGAGAGGGTTCCCATGCCCTCCCGCGACGGGGCTCGTCGGGCAAAGCCCGCCGGAGCCCCACGCGATGCCAACGGCCGCGCTACGCGCTCTTCGGACCCGCCGACCACCCACCACCCCGCTCGCTTCGCTCGTCCTCGCATGGCGCGCTCGGCAGCCGGGTCCCTCGGCGCCCAGTTACGCAGGTCGCCAAGGCCCCTTGACGCTCGCTCGCAACCGAGCGCAGACGCTCGGTGCGCTCGCCAACGCCGCCGCGGAGTCGCCTCCGGCCGCCCGCCGACGCGCCGAGCTCGCTTCTGCTAAGAAACTTGCGGCCGCCTACAGCGGCGGTTCGCTCGAATCTTGCACCGCCATGGATTGACGGACGAGCAACACCAGAACCTTGAGGAAGTCATCGCCCGCGACATCGGAAGGGAAGTTGCGCTACCGGACGGCTTGAGCGGCAAGCCCCCTGAAAAGAATGGCCGAGAAGATGGCCAGTGCGATTACCGACAGGGTGAAGCCCAGTATGTAGATGGCAGTGAGAGGAACGCTGCCAAGCAAGCTCCCCACCACGCCGAAGAGCGCGAAGCCGCCCGCGGCCGCAAACGAGTACCTCAGGCTGCGAGCCAACCGGTCACCCGAAAAGATGGGTGCCACGACCAGAAAGGCCAGCCCGATGAAGAAGGTCCAGCCGAGCGCGCCGCTGGAGACAAGTGGCGAATCGAAATTCCAATGCAGAAAGTGCTCCATCCCGGGCGTGATTCCCTTGCTGAAAATCCGGCGCATGACTCCGAAGTGCACCCAGACGAGCTGATCGCCAAGCACCATCAGCGCCACCATGAAGCAAAGCCCGAGCCGGGTGAGGATCTTCTTGCCCTCGGGCGCATATTCGTGCAGACAGCAAAACAAGGCGACGTAGACCGGCGCGATCAGGAATTCGTTCAGCTGCACGCAAGAGAATGCGAGCAGGCTGATGGGGCTGGCACCGTCGACGAAGGCTGCCAGATTCGTCCACACGGGTGGCCATCAGGATCGCCGAGGCCAGGTAGCCCAGGCTGAAGACCAGAGCCAGTACGGATGACCAGTAGCCGACCTTGATGACCGTCTTCTTCATGGACTTCTCCGCAAGGGCAGACGTGAAACCAATATTTCCTAGACAACCGACTGGCCGTTCAGGTTCCCGGTTCTTGCGAACAATCACACGATCGCTCCGCCAGATCCCTCGCCAAGTTTCACACCGCCCACCAGACAGCTTCGCCGGCCGGTGGTGTGCTTGTGGATTCCATCGCTATCGAGACGCAGTCGTCAGAATCTGCCGAACGGCGTGGCATTCAGCGGCGAGCGCCGAAGGCGATCGCTGCAACGAGGGGTTGGTTAGACGGCGCTCGCAGCTCGGCGATCTTGTAGCCACCAGATCACGAGGGCAAATAGGCCGTACGCTACGATTGCGGTTGACGCCGCCGCACGATCGGAACTGGGGGGCGGGCCGAAGAACAGGTAGGCCTGGATGCCTAGCATGAGGACTCCGAGAACGATCGTTCCGACCGAGCGAGCCAGACGCCCCCGGAGACTGAGCCACATGCCGCCGAAGAGCAAGGCCGCCTCCAAACCGAACGCTATCGCCGGTGAGTTCCACAGCCCCAAGCCGACTTTGGCATGGTTGTCGTATAGGGGTAGGTCAGGCGAGTGGACGACGAAATCCAGAAGCCAATGCGAGAACACGGCCAGCCCTACCACGAGGCTTGCTCGCAGACGCGACGAGCGAGCGACGAAATAGTAGACGATGCCGACCGCGCAGGACCAGAAAAGGGCCGCCAGGAGACCATGCGTGTATGGCATGTAGTAAAGGTCGAGCGGGTTGGACGCTGTGAAGCCTGGAACGATGCGAACCTTCTCGATCCCCATGAGGATGAAGGGGGCCCACAGGATGTCGAGGAACTGGACCGCGAGAAACAGCACCCAGAGGGGTATGGAAGGCTCGATCCTCTTTGCTGGAAAGCTGACACCATAGTGACCTACGAACATGAGTATCCTCCTGGCTCGAGACGATGCAATTGGGCGCCGTCTTGCCGTTCAGCAGCAACCCCGCCGCCGAGTCAGCCTCTCGATTCTACACCGATGTCCCTGCGGCGGAATTGTCATCGGCCGGTCAGCCAGCGTCGCCCGCCGTCCGCGGGAATGTCCACTGCTCAACCTGGCCACGCACGCCTTGCTCGATCTCCGATCCTTCTTCGAAATCTAGATTCAGCCCACAGCGATAGCCCTCAAGCGAGCACCTCTCCAGCTTCTTGAAGCAGTACCACGAGCTTCGCCAACCTTTCCGTACTAGAAGCCGTTCACCGATCGCCCAAGCGCGAACCTCTTCTGCGTAGGAGGCCTCGGGATCTCGCTGCGACAAGGGGACGAATGTTCCTGAGAGGTTCGAGAGGTGATGACCGAGTTCATGGACCAGATAGGGAAGCTCGACCTCTGCAGATGGGGACGCGGCGGCCAGTGCGACCGCATGGTGTATTGACCCCGAAGGAGAAACGCCAGGGCGGTAGATCGTGATCTTGCAGGCGCCGTTGTCGGTGTGATGCTCGTAGAGCCCTTTCTCATCTGCCGATCGCGGTTCAGCGAAGCAGAAGTAGAGTCTCTCTCCACGCTCACGGACGGAGCCGCCGGATTTCCCATGCGTGATCAGATCGTAATCCCGAATCAGGCTTTCCAACACAGTGGCTACGGTCATGTTTCCCGCCTGGCTAACTAGAACTCCTATTATCCCCCGAAAAGTATTCAATATCTCTTCGATACTCGGTCAAGTGAACCGCCGCTGTGCCCTGACGCAAGTTTCCGAACAGAAGCGAGCTCGGCGCGTAGGCGGGCGGCCGGGGGCGACTCCGCGGCGGCGTAAGCGAGCGCACCGAGCGTCTGCGCTCGGTCGCTAGTGAGCGTCCAGGGGACCATGGCCGAAGGCCGTTGGTCCCCGTCCGCCGAGCGCGCCGGACGCGCGCAGCGCGGCCGTAAGCGCGCGGCCGCTTGCGCGTGGGGCTCCGGCGGGCTTCGCCCGACGAGCCCCGCCGCGGGAAGGTTTGGAAACCCTTCGAGGGTTTCCATCACGATCGACGCGCCCCCGGCATCAGCCCGCCAGCTCCAAGCGGCCGCTTTCCACGATGCCCCCTTTGTTACGCCCCGGCTATTCCCCTAGTAGCGCCCCGACAGGGCCGGAAGGTAGGCAAGCTTGCCGCCCGCCTCGACCACTGGCACGACCGACAGGGCAACCCGCTGTCTGCTCGGGTGCCGGCCCTCAAAGAAACCAAACACGGCCCCGAGCACGGCTCCAGAAAGCACTCCGATGGATGCACCCAGCAAGATGTGCTCTGGTTTCTTGGTCGAAATGGCAGTGAGACCGCCCGCGATAGCGCCCACGGTGGCGCCAAACCCCTCGCCGTAGAGCATGTCGCGCAAAACGTAGCGGGTGCGGCCCGGTTTGTCCTGCGCGACGTCGACAATGCCCAGGGTCAGTCCAATCCCGCTGCCCACCAACGCGCCGATGCCGACCCCATATACCAGGGGCTTCCAGTCCGATGTCTGCCAACCGTTGTCGCGCGCGACCAGGTAGCCTCCAGCCAGTCCCGCCCCAGCGCCCACCATCAGACCCTCGTAGGCCAGGGTGAAAACCGTGGGCCGATCATCCTGTGCGTGCGCCGTCGCGACGAAGCCGCAGGTGAGAAGAGCGGCTAGCGCGAAAAAGACTACTCGGTTCTTCATTTCGCTACCAAGTCTGTGACGGCGCGGACCACGGCGTCCGCATGGAATCCGAACTGCTTCATCAAAGCCCCGCCCGGGCCAGACGCGCCAAAGCGGTCAATCCCGATGGCGACACCCGCGTCACCCACCCAGCGTTGCCAGCCGAGCGTGGCGCCCGCCTCGATGGACACGCGCGCCTTGATTGCGCGCGGGATGACCGAATCCTGGTACGCGGGACTTTGCGCCGCGAAGATCTCCCAGCAGGGCAGCGACACCACCCGCGCCCGAATGCCCTGGGCCAGCAGCTTCTCCTGCGCGGCCATCGCCACCGCCACCTCGCTGCCGGTGGCGATGAGCACGGCTTGCGGCGCGGGCACGTCGCACAGGACATAGCCGCCCTTTTGCACGCCCTCGGCGGGAGCGAGCTTGCTGCGATCGAAAGTCGGCGTCTTCTGCCGGGTCAGAATCACCGTCACCGGACCGTCGTTGCGTTTCATGGCGAGCTTGTAGGCCTCCACGACCTCGTTGGCATCGGCCGGGCGAATGACCCACAGGTTCGGAATCAAGCGCAGCGACATGAGCTGTTCGATCGGCTGGTGGGTCGGCCCATCCTCGCCCACGCCGATGGAATCGTGGGTGAACACGAAGGTGACGGGCAAGCGACTGATGGCCGCCATACGCACGGCCGGGCGTTCATAGTCAGAAAACACGAAGAAGGTGGCGGTGAAAGGGTGCACCCCACCGTGGTAGGCGAGGCCGTTGGCAATCGCGCCCATGGCGTGTTCGCGCACGCCGAAATGAATGTTGCGACCAAGCCCAGTCTTGCTGTCAAAATCACCCTGGCCAGTGAGGGTAGTCAGGGTGGAGCACGAGAGGTCAGCATCGCCCCCCAGAAGCCAGGGCACCTTGCTGGCGACGGCAGCCAAGACCTTGCCGCCCGATTGGCGCGTGGCCAGCTCATCCTTGGGTGTAAAAGTGGGTAGGCCGGATTCCCAGCCCGCGGGCAACTCGCCCCGCAAAGCCATGTGCCACTCGCGCGCCAGTTCGGGGTTCTGTGTTGTCCAGGCGTCGAACCGCTTCTGCCAGGCGGCTTCAGCCTGGGCGCCGCGCTCGACAGCGGTGCGGAAGTGGGTCACCGCCTCTGCGGGAAGGTAGAATTGCTTGTCCGGGTCCCAGCCCAGGTTCTTCTTGGTCAGCTTCACTTCTTCCGCGCCCAGGGGCGAGCCATGGGCCTCGCTGCTGCCTGCCTTGTTGGGCGAGCCGTAGCCGATGGTGGTGTGAACCATGAGAAGTGACGGCCGCGTGGTGTCGGCCTTGGCGGCCTGGAGAGCGCGGTCAATCGCTTCGATGTCGGTATCGCCATGCTCGACGCGCAGGACTTGCCAACCGTAGGCCTCGAAGCGCTTGCCCACGTCCTCGGTGAAGCTCAGCGAGGTGGGGCCATCAAGCGAGATCTTGTTGTCGTCGTAGAGCCAGCAGAGCTTGCCCAGGCGGAGATGACCTGCCAGGGAAGCTGCCTCGTGGGTGATGCCCTCCATCATGTCGCCGTCGCCCAGCATGGCGTAGGTGAAGTGGTCGACAATGGTGAGGTCTGGCTTGTTGTAGCGTCCCGCCAGAAAGCGCTCGGCCATGGCCATGCCGACCGCGTTGCTGGCGCCCTGACCGAGCGGGCCGGTGGTGGCCTCCACCCCCGGGGCAAGAAAGGATTCCGGGTGACCGGCTGCGCGCGAGCCCAACTGGCGAAAAGTCTTGATGTCATCCAGCGACAGGTCGTACCCGGTCAGATGGAGGAGCGAGTAGAGCAACATCGATCCGTGACCCCCGGAGAGCACGAAGCGGTCACGGTCAGGCCACTTGGGGTTGCGCGGATTGTGCCGCAAATGCTTCTGCCAAAGCACATAAGCCATAGGCGCCGCCCCCATGGGCAGGCCCGGGTGGCCCGCGTTGGCCTTCTGCACGGCATCGATGGAAAGAATACGAATGGTATTGATGGCGAGATTGCTGAGCTGGTCCATGTTTCTAGCCTCGGTTGCTAGCATGCCAAGGCGGAAATTGGTAGCCAGTCGCGAAGCGAACCCTCCCAGGGTTCCCAATATCAATATCTACACCAGGCGTTTCTTCACCGAAGACGGCTGGCCGGGGGCGGGGGCCAGGGGCAAGTCCCATTCGCCTGTGCCGGCTTGGATGAATGCAAGCGCGAGGCGATCGACCGTGGCGGACAGCTTGCCCGAGGGCTGGACAGAATGTGCCAACACCAGCGCAAGTTGGTCGGCGGCGGCGCGCAGTTGGCGGATTCCAGCTATGGCGATCCGTTCCTGCAAGCGCACGGCTAGGTGGCTCCCCTGCTGCACCAGACGCTGGAAAACCTTGCGCCTGATCTCGAGGGCTGTGGTAGCGGAGGTGGCGCGCACCGAAGCCGAGCTGAATGCGCCCTCGACCAGAGCCGTCTGGCCTACTAGGGCTCCCGGCCTCAGGGTAGCGAGCACGCGCTCCTCACCGTCAATATACTTGACCACTTCGACCGCGCCGGTGACGATGAAGAGGCAGGAGGAGGTGAGGTCGCCTTCGCGGCAGAGCCATTTGCCAGCGGAGAAGTTGCGCGCGCGGGCTACGCGCAAGAGCTGGTCAAGATCATGAAGGGTGTAGCCGGGCATAAGATCCCGGAGCGCAGATGCCTTCATGCGCTTCCTCGCAGGCGGCCCAACAGGGCCGTCCACGTGCCTGCCCCGGTCGGGCCGGTCGCGGAGCGGACAAGGGAAGGGATGCGGCAGGAAGAAGTGCGCAGAGAGGGCGTGCGCGCGCTAGTTCGTCGCAGTTCCGGGAGGCGTGCCGCCAGATGCCCGGCCAGATCGCGTTCGATGCGTTCGTCCATACGGCGCAGACGCAGAGTCACGCTGCGAGTGATTGCCCCCACCAAAGCTGTCGCCACGCCTGGCGCCAGACGTCGCATTCTGGTCAGCTCATGGCGCCCGAGTTCGTAGGCGGTTGTGCGCGTGGCGGCCAGGATGGTAGCGCAGCGCGGGGCAGGAACGATGCACGACGTCTCGCAAACCACCTCGCCGACGCCGACCCGGGCCACTTCGATGTTTCTCCGGCGTGGTCCCGGCATGACCACGGAGAGCGCACCAGCAGCGACCACTAGCATGGTGTCACCCAATTTGCCGCGTTCGAAGATCATCGCGCCGGACTCGTACTGTCTAACCCGCATGAAGCGCAACATCTCGGCGCAGTCTTCATCCGACATCGACTTGAACACATTGACGGCTCGGATCGCGGAGTTCATTGTGCGCTAGCAAACATCGGCAGATCTCCGACGGACTGCAGCCGGGCTGCTACTAGGGCCAGCGCCTGTTCCATGACGCCCACGTCGCGTGGCCCACGGATTTTCGATGGGTGGAGAGGCCCGCGTCCCGGTTTTCTGAGGGTGAGGACCGCCTGGCCCACGCTTATCGAAGGAAGATGTGCGGCACGGGCCTTGCTAGCCTGTCCAAACCGGAGGCCTCCCATGAGCTCATTCTCAAGACTACTTGCGCTCGCTTTTCTAGCTGCTGGGTTCGCCGCATCATGCGGCGGTTCGAGTCATCCCGGCCCGCCAATCCAGACTGACGGAGGCACGTTGACCCCGGGCCAGACCGACTTCACGACCGAGGAACAAGGAAGCGGGCAAGGGGGCTTTGACTCTACCGGAGGAGCAACCAACGGGGCGCCGTCTGTGCCCGCGGCGGCTGGCCCGTCAAGTGCTACTACTCCGGGGGCTCCGAGCGGGCGGGTGGCCACCGTTCAGGAAGCGGACATCTACCGCATCGACTCCGATCGGCTCTTCTACTTCAATACCTACCGCGGCCTCCTCATCTACGATCTGACCGATCCCAAGAACCCCAAGCAGCTCTCGCGCCTGCCGGTCTATGGCTATCCCATCGAGATGTTCGTGGCGGGCAACACCGTGTACGCCCTGCTCAGCGATGCGCTCTATCTCACCGAAGTCAATGGCAAGCTTCAGTTCGAGCGTCACTACGTCTCGCAACTGCTGGCCATCGACGTCAGCGATCTGCGGAACCCGCGCGTGCTCAGCACCACCGACATCATCGGCGAGCTGCGCGAGGGCGTGTCGCGCAAGATCGACGACACCATCTACTTAGTTTCCTACATCTCGCAGTCCTACTACTGGGGCTGGGGCTATGAAATGGCGAGCAGTCCGCAGCCGGAGCAGGCCTGGGTCTACTCCTTTGATGTATCCAACCCACAGTCTCTCAAGCAAATGGGTCAGCTTCAAATCTTCCAGGGCGGCAGCGTGCAGGTCAGCGATCCGAACGGCCTTTACTACTACAGCAAGACATTCAGCGATGTGACCATATCGGCCACCTCCAATGCGCTCATGGTGGCTGAGAATTGGTCGGTCTATGGCTACACATCCACTGGGTCGAGCAACAATGGTTACTATAGCTGCGGCAGCTACTCCAGCCAGCAGCAGTCAGTGGTTTCGATCATCGACGTGAGCGATCCCAAGGGGAACATCAGCCTCTACACCCACTTCGCGGCCGCTGGCCAGATCGGTGACCAATTCAAGATGACCTATGTCTTCGATCCGACCAACCAGACCGGCACGTTCTACGGTATCTTCGCGCGGCAGGGGTGGTCTGGATCCAACTGCACGGGCAGCGAATACACCCAGAATACTTTCGAGTCGTGGGACATCACAGATGGCAGCAACCCGGTCATGCTGTCCAGCCTGGACTTTGGCCAGCAGAACGAAACGGTGGCGGGCAGTACGTTTGATGTGGATCGGAACGTGGTCTACGCGGTCACCGCGCGCGCCGTGGATCCGCTCTACGCCATCAGTTTCGCCGACCGGAAGAACCTGAAGGTTCTCTCTGCGGTGGACGGCTTGTCGGGCAACATGGACGTGTTCCGCCTAATTGGCGACAACAACAACTTCCTGCTGGGCATCGGTCAGGACACNNAGCTCGACCTGTACCGGGCTACAGGACAACTCCGGCAACCGGCCAACCAACATCGCGGTCAGCATCATCGACGTTCGCGATCTGGCCAAAGTCCGGCTGGTGCAGCGCCAGTGCGTGGCGGTGCAGAACGCCGAATGGGTAGGCTCGGACATCACGTGGAACTTGGACCAAGCCCACAAGATGATCGGAATGTACTCGGACAGCCAGGCCAACGTGGTGACTGTGCCGGTGTACTACTGGACCAAGAGCGATCCCAACGATGACTGGTGGTGGTATCAGTACAAGAGCGCGGTGGGGATTATGGCATGGGACCTGACCAAGTACGACGACAGCAAGGGCCCGACCCAGCAGACGGTGTTGCAGAACTACGGCACCTTCATCCATCCCAACGG
>PMJO01000320.1 GCA_003158455.1 Myxococcales bacterium
TTCAATCGAACCATCGTCGAGAGCATCCCGCAGCAGCTCTTCCTCAAGGATCGCAATGGCGTTTACCTCGCAGCCAACCAGCCCTACGCTGCCAGCCTTGGCTGCAGACCCGAGCAACTCGTGGGCAAAGACGACTTCGCTTTCTACCCGACCGAACTGGCCGAGAAGTATCGGGCGGATGACCGAGCGGTCATGGAATCGGGGCAGGTCAAAGACATGGAGGAGAGGTACCTCGCCCAGGGAAAGGAGTACTGGATCCACACGATAAAGGCGCCGGTAAGGGACGATGGGGGACAGGTGACCGCGGTGCTCGGCCTATTCGAGGACATTTCCGCTCGCCAGCGTGTGGAACAGTCCCTGAAGGATGCCCGGGATCGGCTGGAGGAGGCTCAACGTGCGGCGCAACTGGGCAACTGGGAGTTCGACGCCCTCAATGACCAGATCACCGGCTCGCACGAGTTCTACCGGCTGTTCGACGTTGCCCCGGAAGGGCTTTCCCGGTTCTCGCAATTCGTCGAGCGGCTGCGTCCCGACGACCGGGAGCGCGTACAGCGGGATGTCGCGGACGCATTGAAGCAGGATCGGCCCTACGACACCGACTATCGCGTCAGGCTCAGCGACGGTGGCTGGCGCGACATCAATGCCAGGGGCCGCGTCTTCATTGACGAAGCAGGCAAGCCACTGCGGATGGTCGGTACCTGCCTCGACATCACCGAGCGCAAGCGCGCCGAGGGGGCGTTGCAACAGAGTGAGGCGCGGCTGAGCTTCGCCCTGCAAACTATCAGTACCGGAGCATGGGAGCTGGACCTGCGGGACCACACCGCGAGTCGCACGCTGACCCACGACCGCATCTTCGGCTATGAGAAATTGTTGCCGTCGTGGACATTCGAGATGTTTCTCGAACATATTCTGCCCGAGGACCGACCAGACGTGGAACGGCGCTTCCGCGAGGCGACAGCGACGCAGACCAACTGGAGCTTTGAGTGCCGCATCCGGCGCGCCGATGGCGAGGTGAGGTGGATCTGGGCGGTGGGGGGGCACGAGCTAACCGCGGCAGGCAAGCCGCTTCGGATGTATGGCGTCGTGCAAGACATCACCGAGCGTAGGCGCGCCGAACAAGAGATTGAATCCCTGGCGAGGTTTCCCAAAGAGAATCCCAATCCAGTTCTTCGGGTACGGCACGACGGGACGGTCATCTATGCCAATCCGAGCAGCGAAGGCCTATTGGCCGAATGGGGCTGCGGGGTGGGCACTTCCATCCCAGCGCACTTTCGAGACCTGCTCACCAACTCGGTCGCAGAAAATCGAGGCGTGAAAGTGGAGGCGACCTGCAACAATCGCGTCTATTCAGTCCTGTTTGCGCCAATTCCAGGCACTGACTATGCCAATCTGTATGGCCGGGATGTCACGGAACGCGTACATGCCGAGGAGGCTGTGCGGCGTTTGAACACTGAACTGGAGCAGCGTGTGGTCGAGCGCACCAAGCAGCTTGAGGAGTCCAACGCGGAACTCGAGGCCTTTTCCTACTCTGTTTCTCACGATCTACGGGCACCGCTGCGGGCGATTGATGGGTTCACCCGCATTTTGGCCGATGACTATGCCCCCCATCTGAACACCGAGGGCAAGCGGATCTGTTCCGTCGTCCGCGAGAATACCGGGAGAATGAGCCAGCTCATCGACGATCTCCTGGCGTTCTCTCGTCTGGGTCGCGCCGAGATGAACCTCTCCCGGACCGACATGGAGACCATGGCAAACTCGGTCTTCCACGAGCTGACTACGCCGGAAAGCCGAGCGCGCATCGACTTCCAGGTTGGCACCCTGCCACCGGCGCTCGCGGACCCTACGCTGATGCGCCAGGTGTGGATGAACCTTCTCTCGAACGCCATCAAGTTCTCATCCAAACGGGAACGGGCCGCCATCAAGGTGAGCGCACAACAAAACCAAGGCGAGAACGTCTATGCCGTGCAGGACAACGGCGCGGGCTTTGACATGCAATACGTCGGCAAGCTCTTCGGCGTGTTCCAGCGCCTGCACAGCAGCAAAGAGTTCGAAGGCAACGGCGTGGGCCTGGCCCTGGTCCAGCGCGTGATCCGCCGCCACGGCGGACGTGTCTGGGCCGAGGGCGAGATCGACAAGGGCGCAACTTTTTACTTTGCCTTTCAACAAAGAGGAGCGTGACCATGACTGATACGGAAGCAGTGGACATTTTGCTGGTCGAGGACAACCCGCAGGACGCGGAGTTGACCATAAGGGCGCTGAAGAAACACAACCTGGCCAACCACCTTTTCACGGTCGAGGATGGCGCCGAAGCGCTGGATTTCATCTTCTGTCGCGGCAAGTATGCGACACGAGAGAACGGTCATTCGCCCAAGGTAGTGCTGCTCGACCTGAAGCTTCCCAAGGTGAGCGGCCTCGATGTCCTGCGCGCGCTCAAGCAGGACGAGAAGACCCGAGCCATCCCGGTGGTCGTCGTGACCTCCTCGCGCGAAGATCCGGACATCAAGACCGCCTATGCCCTGGGAGCCAACAGCTATGTGGTGAAGCCGGTGGAATTCGACGCCTTTGCCGAATCGGTGAGCAGCCTCGGCATGTACTGGCTCCTGGTGAACCAACCCCCGAGATGAAGGGCCGGCGGGGAGGGAGATCCATGAGTGAGACTATCCGCGTCCTGATCGTCGAGGACCTGCCGACAGACGCCGAGCTGAGCGAACGGGAGATCCAAAAGGCGCTGGGCTCGTGCAAGTTCCGACGAGTAGAGACCCGCGAGGGGTATCTCGCGGCACTAGATGAGTTTTGTCCCGCGCTCATCGTGTCTGACTACAGGCTGCCCCACTTCGACGGCATGAGTGCGCTCAAGCTCGCGCTGGAGCGTTGTCCAGACGTGCCGTTCATCATCCTCACGGGATCGATGAACGAAGATACGGCGGTCGAGTGCATGAAGGCCGGGGCGTGGGACTACGTCATCAAGGAGCATGTCAAACGACTGGGACCGGCCGTGGCGAGCGCGCTGGAGGAACAGGGCGTGCGGATGAGACGCAAGCGCGCGGAAGAGTCGCTGGTTCAGATCAACGCCCTGCTGCAAAGGACTTTCGACGCCATCCCCGATCTGCTGACCGTACACGATCGGGACTTGCGCGTGGTATTGAGCAATTGGCATGGGCGGGCTCATGTGACCGAGGAGGAGCGAAACAGCCGTCCGCACTGCTATTCCTGCTACATGCGTCGCGATCGGCCTTGTGAACCATGCCCGACGCTGGAGGTGTTCCGTACCGGGGCGCCAGTAGCCACGGAAATGGTGAACCCACACACCGGAAGGATCCTCGAAGTGAGCGCCTACCCGGTGACCGACGCGTCAGGCGCCATATCTCTCGTCACGGAGCATGTGCGCGACATCACCGAGGGCAAACAGGCCGAGACGGCGTTGCGCGAGAGCGAAACGCGCTTCCGCGACATCTTTGAACGCTCAACCATCGGCAAGGCGATCAGTAGGCAGGACGGGAGACTGATCGAGGTCAATCAGGCGTTTGCCGACATGCTGGGGTTTTCGATCGAAGAGATGCAGCAGATCACCATCGCCGAGCTCACGCACCCCGATGATCTCGTTGAGAGTTTGGAACGTGTTCGTTCTGTCATCACCGGCAAGCGCACATCTCTCCGCATGGAGAAGCGGTACAGGCACCGGGATGGACATTGGGTGTTTGCGGACACGAGTGTAACGCTACTTCGCAACATCCCGGGGACTCCACCCTGCCTGATTACGAGTATTGTTGATATCTCTGATCGCAAGCGGGCCGAAGACGAACTGCGGTTCAACAACGTCGTCCTGGCGACCCAGCAACAAACGACCCTCGACGGCATCCTCGTGGTGGACCCGAACGCCAAGATAATATCTTCCAATCGGCGGTTCGCCGAGATGTGGGGTGTTCCCTCCGACATCATGGAATCTGGAATCGACGAACGAGCCCTGCAGTGGGTGATGGACAGGCTGGCGGATCCGGAGGAGTTCATCAGCAAGGTCAGACACCTCTGCGCGACTCCTGATGAAAGGAGCCAGGACGAGGTCGCCCTGAAAGACGGCAGGACATTTGACCGTTACTCGGCGCCGATGCTCGATACGGGCGGAACATACCTTGGTCGGGTGTGGTACTTCAGGGACATCACCGAGCGCAAGCGGGGCGAGGCGGCCCTGGCCGCGGCCTACCGCGAACTAGAGCGGCAGGTGGCGGACCGTACCGCAGAGCTGACGGTTTCCAACCGGGAGCTGGAGAGCTTCGCCTCTTCAGTGTCGCACGATCTACGCGCTCCCCTACGCGGCATCGACGGGTGGAGCCAGGCGGTGCTGGAAGATTGCGGCGCCCAGCTCGACGAGCGAGGCCGCACCTACCTGAAAAGCGTGCGCAGCGAGACCCACCGGATGGGCGAGCTCATCGACGGGTTGCTGGAGCTGTCGCGCGTGACCCGCGCCCCGATGAAACACGAGACGGTCGATCTGACCGCCATGGCTCAAGAACTGGAAGCCGGCCTGCGGGCAGGGCAGCCCGAGCGCGCGGTGGATTTCGTCGTCGCCCCGGCGATGGTGGCCACGGGCGATGCGGTTCTGCTGCGCGCGGCGCTGCAGAACCTGCTGCACAACGCCTGGAGGTTCACCGGAAGGCGACCCCGCGCGCGCATCGAGGTGGGCTGCACTTCTGAACCAGGGCGAACGGTGTATCATGTGCGCGACGATGGAGCGGGCTTCGACATGCGCTACGTGGGCAAGCTGTTCGCGCCTTTCCAGCGCCTGCACAGCCTGGAGGAGTTCCCGGGGACCGGCATCGGCCTGGCCACTGTCCAGCGGATCATCCATCGCCATGGCGGCAAGGTGTGGGCCACGGCCGAGGTCGACCAGGGTGCGACTTTCTATTTCACCCTGACAACGTGAGGGAGGAGACCATGCCAGAGCCAGTCACGCCCAGAGTCATCCTGCTGGTGGAGGACAACCCGAGTGACGTCGATTTGACCAAGCGGGCATTCGAGAAGAAACACCTCGCCAACACCCTGGTGGTTGCCCGCGACGGGCAAGAGGCGCTCGACTACCTGTTTGGCGTCGGTGCGTACGCGGGGCGGAATGTCGCCAATGTGCCTGCCTGCATCCTACTGGATCTCAAGCTGCCCAAGGTGGACGGGGTGACAGTCCTGCAGACCATCAAAAACGACAGGAGGACGCGCCTGATCCCGGTGATCGTCCTGACCTCGTCGAACGAGCCCCGGGACGTTCTGAAGTGCTACGACCTCGGCACCAACAGCTACATCCGCAAGCCGGTCGACTTCGACGAATTTGTCGAGGCGGTGAGCCACCTCGGGCTGTACTGGCTCGTGCTCAACCAGCCGCCGCCCGTGGCCTGAAGCGGCGGGACTGATGACGGAGTTGTCGCACAAGCCCCTGCGCGTCCTCCTGGTCGAGGACGTGCAAAGCGATGCCGATCTGCTGGTCCGCCATCTGACGCGGGCCGGGTTCGCGGTCGACCACCGCCGGGTGCAGACCGCCGAGGCCATGCGGCAGGCACTGGCCGACGGGACGTGGGATCTGATTCTCTGCGACTACAAAATGCCGCAGTTCGATGCGCCCGCGGCTCTTGGGATCTACCAGGAACTCGGTCTCGACATCCCGTTCATCGTCGTTTCCGGCACCATCGGCGAGGAAACCGCGGTGGCCATGATGAAAGCGGGTGCGCACGACTACCTGCTCAAGGGCAACCTGGGCCGGCTCGTCGCTGCGATCGAGCGCGAGTTGCAACAGGCGGTCACGCGACGCGAGCACCGCCAAGCCGAGAAGGCGCAAGCCCGGAGCCATCAGGAGTTGACCGCGATCCATGAGGTCGTCACCGCCACCACGTCCACGCTGGACCTGCGCCAGGTCCTGGACACTCTTCTCGACAACCTGCGGACGCTCTCGGGCGCGGATCGCGCCAGCGTCATGCTGCTGGACCAGAAGACTGATCTTCTGATAGCGGCAGCGGCCCGGGGATCGGATGGTCCCCTGCCGGCGGGGCTGCGCCTGGCCTTCGGGGAGGGTGCGGCCGGGCGCGTGATCGAGTCCGCGAAGCCCCTCATCATTCCCGACGTCCGGAGGTTTCCGCAGTTCGTCCAGTCGCACGAGGCAGAGACGGACCTGGGTCCGCACCTTCCCGAAGCCGTTGGCTACGCCGGGTTTCCACTTGTCTCGCGCGGCCGCATGATCGGCGTCGTGTCCCTGATCACCATCACCTCACGTGACTTTTTGCCCGAGGAGATGACATTCATCGAAACCACCTGCGGCGCAGTGGCCGTGAGCATCGACAACGCGCTGGCTCACCGGGAAATCCGGCGCCGTGCCGAAAAGCTGAGCAGCGAATTCGCGGTCCACAAGAACTATGCCGAGAACGTTCTGCGCAGCATCACCGATGGAGTGGCCACCGTGGACGAGGCCAACCGGATCGAGTCCTGGAATCAGGGCGCGGAGGCCATCATGGGCTTCACCGCAAACGAGGCGATCGGCAAGCTGTGCAGCGAGGTTTTTCACGAGCTTGGCCTGGACGGAAAACCCATCTGCAACACCGAGGATTGCCCATTCGAGGAAATCACGCGCACCCAGCAGCCCTACCTCACGCGCGAGGTGTCGAGCATTCACCGGAACGGACAGCAAGTTGCCCTCAGCGTGAGTGCCGCGCCGCTGTTCGACGAACGGGACGAGTTCCAGGGCATCGTGAGGATCTTCCGTGACGTGTCCCGCGAGCGGGCGCTGGTCGAGGGCATCCAGCGCGCCAGTCAGGCCAAGAGCGTATTTCTGGCCAACATGTCGCACGAGATCCGAACGCCCATGAACGCGATCCTGGGATTTTCGCAGATCCTGCTCAAGGATCCTGCCCTGGCGGCAAAGCAGCGGCAGCACCTGGGCACCATAGCCAGAAGCGGCGAGCACCTGCTGGAGCTGATCGACGACATCCTGGAGATGTCCAAGATCGAAGCCGGCCGTACCCCGCTCGCCCCTTCCACCTTCAACCTGCGCGGGATGCTGACCGACCTGACCAGCATGTTCCGGCTGCGCGCGGAGAGCAAAGGTCTGGACTTCATCGTTACCGTGGCACCCGGCGTGCCGGCGGTGCTGCTGGCGGACGAGAAGAAGATTCGCCAGATCCTGATCAACCTACTGGGCAACGCCATCAAGTTCACCCACCGGGGTTCGGTCCGGTGTGGCGTCGCGGTCCGGCGGGAAGCGGACGGCGCCATGTGGCTGGCTGTCGATGTGGAGGACACCGGTCCGGGGGTGCCAGCCGTCGAAGCCGAGCGCATCTTCCAAGCCTTCGAGCAGACCGCGACCGGGGTCGACGCCGGGGGCACCGGGCTGGGACTGGCCATCAGCCGCCAGTTCGCCCGCTTGATGGGGGGAGACATCACCCTGCAGAGCGAGATGGGCCGGGGCAGCCGTTTCAGGATTGACGTTCCCGTGGCCGTGGGCACCTCCGGCGAACTGACGCCCGTGGCGCTGCGCCGGCGCGTGGTCGGGATCAGATCGGGGCTGGGACCCTTCCACGTGCTCGTGGTTGACGATGAGCCCGCGAATCGCCTCTTGCTGGTGGAGATGCTCAAGGCCGTTGGTTTCGGGACGCGCGAGGCCGCCGGCGGGGAAGAAGCCATTACCCTGGCGACCGAGTGGTCCCCTGATGCGATCCTGATGGACATACGCATGCCGGGCACGGATGGCCTGGAGGCCATCCGGCGCTTGCGCGCCATCGATTCGCAACGGCGCGTCCCCATCATCGCGGTTTCCGCAAGCGCGTTCGAGGATGACCGCCGGCAAGCCCTGGCTGCCGGCGCCAGTGACTTCCTCGGCAAGCCCTTTCGCGAGTCTAACCTGCTGGAGAAGCTGCGAGCCGGTCTGGACATCGAATACGTGTACCTGGGAGGGACGCCGCACGAGGCCCTGGAGTCTGGCGGGCCTGACGATGCGCTCGCTGGCTCCGGCCGCCTGCGTTTGCCGCCGAAGACCGTCGAGCAGTTGCGCCAGGCGGCCGGGAGCGCCGAATACGGACGCATCATGGAGATCCTCGATGCCGTGAGCAGCACAGCGCCTGAGACGGCGACCATCTTGCGCGAGATCGTTGAGCGGTTCGACTACCCCGGGCTGCTCGACCGTATTGAAATGGAAGACGAGAAATGAGCGGCGAGCCCATCCGCCAGGACGTGGTCAGCATCCTGATGGTTGACGACAACCCGATCAACCTGCAGGTGCTGACCAGCATGCTCAAGCAGTCCGGCTGGCGGCCACGGCCGGTGACCAGCGGCCAGCTCGGGCTGCAGGCGGCCAGGAAGGAACCACCTGACCTGGTTCTGCTCGACGTCAATATGCCGGAGATGAACGGGTACGAAGTCTGCGAGCAGTTGAAGGCCGATGCCCGTCTGGCCGACATTCCCGTGATCTTCATCAGCGCGCTGGGCGAGACGATGGACAAGGTGAGGGGCTTCGCGGTCGGCGGAGTCGACTACATCACCAAACCCTTTCAGCTCGATGAGGTCAAGGCGCGGGTGACCACCCACCTGGAACTACGCCGCCAGCGGCGCGAGTTGC
>PMJO01000101.1 GCA_003158455.1 Myxococcales bacterium
GGCTGGCCGCACTGTCGCACCGACTGGCCGGGCAAGCTTGCCACCATCGAATGGGTCTATGGCGAGATCATCCGCAAGATCGCGCCGGGCGAGAAGGTGCGCATCATCGTCGATGGGCCAGCCACGGAAGCAAGGGCGCGGCGTATCCTGGGCCGCGCCCACGCCAACCTCGACAACGTGGAGGTCTTTCGCGCTGCTTCGAATCGCGGATGGGCCCGCGATTTTGGGCCCATCTGCGTGCGCAAACCGGGGCCAGACTCCGAGGTTGCCATCGTCAAGTTCAAGTTCACCGCCTGGGCCAAATACCCGGACTGGCAGAAGGACAACCGCATCGCGGAGCGAATCGCCCAGCGGCGCGGGATGCGGCTCTTCCCGGTCACGCGCGCGGGTGATCCGGTTGTGCTCGAAGGCGGCGGCATCGACGTGAACGGTTGCGGCACCCTGCTGACTACCGAGGAATGCTTGCTTGACCAGGAGACCCAGTGCCGCAACCCGGGCATGGGCCGCGAAGAATACAACCGCGTCTTTCGCGATACCCTGGGCACGCCCAACGTCATCTGGCTGGGCCATGGGATCGCCGGCGACGATACCCACGGCCATGTGGACGATTTGTGCCGCTTCGTCAACCCAAGCACGATGGTTGTCATCCAGGAGCAGAACGAGCGCGACGTGAACTTCCGGCCCCTGCGCGAAAACTGGGAACGGCTGCAAGACGCGCGCATGCAGGACGGGGCGCGTCCCGATGTGATTGCCCTCCCCATGCCGGCGCCGCTCGCCCATGGCAACTGGCGCTTGCCAGCGAGCTACGCCAATTTCTACATGGCCAACGCCGCGGTCATCGTCCCCACCTTCAACGATCCGGCGGATCGCGTCGCCCTGGGAATTCTCGGCGAGCTCTTCCGCGACCGTCCCGTGGTGGGGATTCACGCCGTCGATCTGGTGCTGGGCTTCGGCACCTTGCACTGCCTGACCCAGCAACATCCGGCTTTGACTGCGGGCGCGACGGGAATCGCTGCTGGCGCCGATTGACGAAGCAATTGGCTACTTTGCTTTATCATGATAAAAGAATCCTATGGTTTCGCGGAGCCTAGCTCTCGAACAACGCCCCAAGGAGAGCTTTTTCTTGTGGGGGCCACGTCAGGTTGGAAAGAGCGCACTTCTGCGCGCCACCTACCCGTCGGCGATCTGGCTCGATCTCCTCAAGACCGACGTGTACATGCGCTACCTGCGGCACCCGGCACTGCTGCGCCAGGAACTGAACGCCAAGCCACCAAGCGGCCCGGTTATCGTCGACGAAGTCCAGAAGTTGCCGGCACTGCTCGACGAGATCCACTGGCTCATCGAAAATCGTGGCATCGTGTTCGGCCTGTGCGGATCCAGCGCACGCAAGCTGCGGCGCGGACACGCCAACTTGCTGGGCGGTCGGGCGACCCGCTACGAGCTGCACGGCTTCGTCGCAAGTGAGCTGGGCCGCGACTTCCAACTGTTGCGCGCGCTCAACCACGGAGGACTGCCTCGTCACTACCTTGCCGAATCACCCAGCCGACTGCTTGCGGCCTACGTCGACGACTACTTGAAGGAAGAAGTTGCGAACGAGGGGCTGGTGCGCAACTTGCCAGCCTTCGCGGATTTCCTCAATGCCTCGGCGTTGGCTGATACCGAACTTGTGAACAGCGCTAACATCGCCCGCGAGTGCGCCATCTCGGCGCCTGCAGTGCGGGAGTATTTCCAGATCCTTGTCGATACCTTGCTCGGCCGCTACTTGCCGGCCTACACGAAGCGACCGAAGCGTCGCATGATTCAGGCACGCAAGTTCTACTTTGCCGACGTTGGCACGGTGAACGTACTGGCGCGGCGGGGCCGCATCGAGCCGCGCTCTGAGCTTTTCGGCAAGGCGCTCGAGAACTGGATCTTCCACGAACTTTCGGCCTTCGCTGCCTACCGCGCGCCCGATCTTCGCTTGTCGTATTGGAGAACAGCCGGCGGCAGCGAGGTGGACTTCATGCTGGGCGATGCCGAGGTAGGCATCGAGGTCAAGTCCACCGCACACGCCGACGATACCCATTTGCGCGGATTGCGCGCACTGCGGGCTGACCAGCCGTCGAACAAGAAGCTCGTCTGTGTTTGCACCGAAGCGCGCGCACGTCGGACCCAGGATGGAATCGACATCCTGCCGGTAGCCGAGTTCCTGTCGAGACTGTGGCAGGGCGACTACACGAGCTAAATGGCAACGATCTTCACCACCTACGGCACGCCTACACCCACCTTTTCCCCACGCCCGTTTGGCACACTTCTGAATATGTCTCAGGCACCACCCCTGCGCACCACCCCTGCGCAGCGACAAGGCGCTGGTCTAGCCTCAGGCTCCGGCGTCGACTGACGTGGAGGCGCCCGCAATGAACAGGATCTGACCGACGCCTAGGCTCTGAACTTGGGTGGGGGCTGCGAGCTGGAAGGTTCCGTTGAGCTTGGCATTGTGTGCGGTGTCGAAGGTGAACCGAGAAATAGTGGCCGTGCCATTGTTGACCACGAAGAGCTCGCCCCAAGGCGCGAATGCCAGGTCAATCGGGAGATTCAAGCTGTCGTCGTCGACGGTGCCATTGGGCGTGACGTTGCCCTGAGAGTCCAACTTGAACCGCAGCATCTGCTTCCCGGGGGCCGAGGCAAAGCCCGCGTTGGCCACCAGGAGCTCACCCCACGGCGTGATGACCATTCCGTGGGGATTGTCCAGTCCCTGACCGGTGATCGCCGTCAGCGGAGTGGCCGTGTGATCGGCCGCGACTTGGAAGTGCTGAATGTAGAAGGTGCCACTCGGATTGTTAGCAGCGGAACACTGAGTGACGTAGAAGCTGCGGGTCGTGGGATCCCACAGCGTGGCGCGATCGGCGCCGACTAGCCCAGCGGTGACCGTCCCAGCGGCGGACGCGGTTCCTTGGCCATCAAAGGAGATGCGCACGACGCTCTCCGGCTCAGTGCTGCAGGCCAGGTACGCCGTGTTGTCTGCCCAGAGCTCGTTGTCGACCACGGCGAGCCACTCGATGTAACTCGTTCCAAGGCCAGAGATACTCCCGTTGGGCGTCGCTGTGGTCTGCGGCGACTTGAAGCGGAGGATGTCACCCGTCGACGTGTACTGGGCCACGGCCAACTCGCCTGTGGACAGAACGGCCATGCCCGAGGCGGAGACGGACGTGAGTTTGCCCGTCAGCACGGGGTCACTTCCGGGTGATACGTTGAAGCGATAGACGGCGCCGTTGAGCGAGTCCGAGATGAACATGGTGGCAACGGAAGTCGACCCACCCTCAGCCGCTGAGGCGTCGGACGAAGCTCCATCGACGCCACTGACCGGAGCATCGACGGCGTCAACAGTCGGTTGGCGGTCAGCCGCAGCACCGCTGTCTGTAGAACCGCCCTGACTGTCCCAGATGGGGGCGTCTGCCTGGGTGTCGCCAGTCGCCGGCCTGTCTGCCTGCGCGGCATCGACACCCGTGTTGCTGGCGCCTGTCGATCCACCACCACTGGTGGTCGAGCCGCCGGCGCCACTGTCTGTAGACCCCCCAGTACTGGCCACGGCAGCATCAAGGTGAGCGCTGGCCCCGCCTGAGCCGGCCGAAGTCGTGCCCCCGCTTCCGCCGGCGATCTGCGCATCATTCGTAGTTGACGAGCTCGAGCAGGCCGCAAACGCGACGGCAGCACACAGTACCAACGTCCGACACCACTGGATTGGAAGACAACTTGTAGTCATGGTTTCGAATCTCTCCTCTGTATTTTTTTTCCTCTACTCCGAGGCCGTTCGAGGCGGCAAGAGGCTCTGTCCTTCAGGCTTGCCCTGGTCTATGGGGCACGCGCTCACGACATAACCATGGACTATTTCGTGACGGCTTCTTACTGGTCAGGGAAAGGTCCCGTCGGTGGAGTGAAGTTCGCCGTGTAGCGGGCAACGCCCTTGGTGATGCGGGCTTCATCGATGTAGCCCCTGAAATAGGAGTCGGGATTGGGTGCGCCGGGAGCGCCGATGCCGACCCCAATCGAGAACGGTGCGGTGGAGTTGGCGTGAATGGCGGCGTTGGCGGGCACACCTGCGTCCGCCCTATACCAGGTGCCGCTGTTGCTTGCTGGATTCAGTCTGTACCAGTCGGGAATGCTACCCTGGGGACCGAGAGACTGTGTGGCGCCAATCTGTGCACCATTCGCGAAGTACATGAAATCCGCCCCGTGCCGAACAGCGGCAAGATGGTACCAAGTGTTCGCAACCGGCGTCCAGGCAACGGCTGGGAGGACCTCATCGGAACCGGTGGTGCTGATGCAAACCTGGAGATCTCCGGGAATCAGATCGTTCATGTTCTGCGAGTCGTAGTAGTTCACGTTGTACTGAAACTGCCAAGCATCGTCGGTGGCCCCTGGGCCCCAGTATCCCAGGAATGTCGGGATCCTACTCTGACTTGCCACTCCCTC
Organism: Myxococcales bacterium; assembly: GCA_003158455.1. GTDB lineage: Bacteria > Myxococcota_A > Polyangia > Fen-1088 > Fen-1088 > Fen-1137. The sequence continues at coordinate 4,453 of PMJO01000101.1, forward strand.
ACTGAAGTAGACAAACAACTCAAGCGTGAAATCATCGGCATAGAAGTTCCAGTCATCCGACGGCGGCGCGGTGACATAGGCGCTTGTTCCGTCAAAGTAGCCACTCGACCCACCGAACACGGACTGGGCCGTTCTCGTCTGTGCAGAGCCATTCGGCGTCATCACGTGCCCCTTGACGTCGGTAAATGTCGTCGCTGTGTTCGCGCCGTCGAAGTGCATCAGGAGCACGACATTGGAAAAGTAGGGATCGCTCTGTCCGGCATCAATCTTCCCACCGGCGTCACCGCTGGTTCCTCGGTCACCGAGATAGCTCACATCTGGTTGCGAGTCGCCCTGACTGTCCCGGATGGGGGCATCGGCCTGGGTGCCGTCGGTCGCTGGCGCGTCGGAGCCTGACCAGTCTGCGGCGCCGTCCACTGGGCTGCCTATGCCCCCGGTGCCGCCGGTCGCTGGCCTGTCTGCCTGCGCGGCATCGACACCCGTGTTGTTGGTGCCTGTCGATCCACCACCACTGGTGGTCGAGCCGCCGGCGCCACTGTCTGTAGACCCCCCAGTACCGGCCACGGGAGCATCAAGGTGAGCGCTGGCCCCGCCTGAGCCGGCCGAAGTCGTGCCCCCGGTCCCGCCGGCAATCTGGGCATCATTCGTGGTTGACGAACTCGAGCAGGCCGCAAACGCGACGGCAGCAGACAGAATCAACGTCCGACGCCACTGGATTGGAAGACGGTTCATGGTCATGGTTCCTCTAGGGTCTCCTCTCTACGCGCTCGCTTTTACTCCGAAGCCATCCGAGGCGGCAAGAGGCTAGCCTCAAGGACGTCCATTTCCTGGCGCCCCCGACGGGGGTGGTGCCTTCGACATACTCGGGACTGCGGCAGACGGGCGTGATGCATAGGAAAATGTGGTCCTTGCCCAACCCACCTCGCCGGCCGGTGGCCAGACGGCCCATGGTGGGCCGCCCGGAAAGAGAGCATGTTTCGATTCGACGTCACCGTCCCCGCCACGGCCCCCTACCCCGAATCGCCATTGCTTTCCTGGAAATATCCCGTCGCTCCGGGTAGTTATACGCCTTCGGAAATTCCCCTTTCCTCAGGAGATCGCATGGACGTCCGTGTCATCAATGAAATGGTCCAGCAGCAATCCGCTTTCGTCGAAAACCTGACCGCGGAGGTGGGCAAGGTCATCGTCGGGCAGAAGGCCATGGTCGAACGCATTCTCATCGGCCTGCTCGCCGGGGGCCATGTGCTGCTGGAGGGCGTGCCTGGCCTGGCCAAGACCTTGACGGTCAAGACCTTGGCTGACTCGCTCGACATGCGCTTTCAGCGCATCCAGTTCACGCCCGACCTTCTGCCCGCGGACATCGTGGGCACGGTCATCTACAACCAAACCCGCGGCGAATTCATTTCCAAGAAGGGGCCCATCTTCGCCAATCTGGTGTTGGCCGACGAAATCAACCGCGCACCCGCCAAGGTGCAGTCCGCGCTGCTGGAGGCCATGCAGGAACGCCAGGTCACCGTCGGCGACCAGACCCATGCCCTGCCCGACCCCTTCCTGGTGATGGCCACCCAGAACCCCATCGAGCAGGAAGGAACCTATGCCCTGCCCGAGGCGCAGCTCGACCGCTTCATGTTGATGGTCAAGGTCGGCTACCCCAGCAAGGAAGACGAGCGCGCAATCATGGACCGCATGACCACGGGCACGACGGTGCGGGCCGCGCCGGTGGCCACCCCACGCCAGATTGCCGAGGCGCGCTCGGTGCTGAGCCAGATCTACATCGACGAGAAGATCCGCGACTACATCGTCAACATCGTGCACGCCACGCGTGATCCCAAATCCTACGGACTGCCCGAGCTGGCCGACTTCATCGAATACGGCGCCAGCCCGCGCGCTTCGATCTACCTGAACCTGGCGGCGCGAGCGCACGCCTTTCTGCGCCGGCGCGGATACGTAACGCCCGAGGACATCAAGGCCATCGGCGTGGACGTGCTCCGTCACCGGGTCATCCTGACCTACGAAGCCGAGGC
>PMJO01000224.1 GCA_003158455.1 Myxococcales bacterium
CGCGAGGGCGTGCGCTACCTGCCGGCCGAGGCGCGCAAGAAGGTCTACATCATCGACGAGGTCCACATGCTCTCGGTGAGCGCGTTCAATGCGCTGCTCAAGACGCTGGAGGAGCCGCCCGAGCATGTGGTGTTCATCTTTGCCACTACCGAGGTGCACAAGATCCCCGCGACCATCATGTCGCGCTGTCAGCGCTACGACTTCAAGTTGTTGCCCAGCAAGGTACTGGCTGACCACCTGGCGCGCATCCTGACCAACGAGAAGATCGCTTTCGAGCCGGATGCCATGCGCCTGGTGGCCCGCGAGGCCGCGGGCTCGGTGCGCGATGGGCTTTCGCTGCTGGATCAGGTGGTGGCCTACGTGGGCGACGAGACGCTCACCCGCGACAAGGTGGCCGAGGTGTTGGGCGTGGCGGATCGCCGCCTGCTCTACCAACTGGCGGACAAGGTGCTGGCCCGCGACGTGGCGCAGACCCTACGGCAGGTGGCCGATGCGGTCGACCGCGGCGTGGATCTCATGCAGATGGCGCGGGCCTTTCTCGGCTTTCTGCACGATCTCGAGATTCTGACCGCGGTGCCCGATGCCGAGGATCTGCTCGACGCAACCGCCGAAGAAGCCACCGAGACCAAGGCACTGGCTGGCAAAGCTGGCAAGGGCTTGGCCTGCTCGCTCTTCGATCGCTGGGCGCGCGCGGTGGAGGACGCGGCGCGATCGCAGACGCCGCGCTTGCTGCTGGAGATGGCNNCTGGCTCCGGCGGGGGCGCTTGCTGCGCGGCCAGTGTCGTCGGGACCGCAGCCCCGGGGAGCCGCGCCCCAGGCGGCTCTGCCTGCGCCGACCGCGCCGGCGGCGATTCCGTCGCTGCCGCCCGATTCGGACATCGCCGAAGTGTGGCGCCGGGTGCGCGAATCGTTCGGACACCGTCCCGCCATGGCTGCCGCGCTGGATCACGCCGAAGTCGGCGGTTGGGAGGGCGGCGCGGTCACGTTGCAGTTCTCGCAGAAGTTCGCCCTTGACCAGACCGCAAAGTTCAAGCCCGAAGTGGAACGCACCCTCACCCAGATCACTGGCACAGCCACCCGGGTCGAATTGAAAATGGCGACGGGAAAGGTGCTGCCGCTAGTGCGTTCCGAGGTCGGCCGCGAGGCAGAGGCAGCGCAGCTTGACCAGCACCAGCGTGAAACTGAAGCCCGCGAGCATCCCATGATTCGCAAGGCGCAGGAGCTGTTCGGCGTCGCGCCCAAGGAGATAAAAACCCCATGAGTGACGGACCCAACCTGCGCAACCTCATGGAGACCTGGCAGCGCGTGCAGGAACAGCTCAACCAGGCCAAGGATGCCTTGGGTGACAAGCAGGTCGAGGCCGAGACCGGTGGCGGGCTGGTCCGCTGCGTGGTCAATGGCCGTGGCGAAGTGCTGTCCATCGCCATCGAGCCCTCGCTTATGGCTGGAACCGACAAGAAGATGATCGAGGACTTGCTGGTGGGTGCGGTGAACCTGGCCTTGGAGCGGGCTCGTCAGGTGGCACAGGAAGACCTGGCGCGCGTGGCTGGAGGCTTCATGCCGCCTCCGGGCTTGGGTGAATGAGCAGCGCAGGCCCCATCGCNNGCAGCGGCGCTGGCTGCGGCGATCAGCGATATGCGCGCCAAGATCAATTTCTGCAGTGTGTGCTGGGATTTCACCGAGCAGGATCCTTGTCCCATCTGTCGCGATGCCCGCCGTGATTCGTCGTTGGTGTGTGTGGTTGCGCAGCCGCAGGACGTTCTGGCTGTCGAACGCGCGGGCGGCTACCACGGGTGCTACCACGTGCTGCACGGGGTACTTTCGCCTCTGGACGGCATCGGGCCGGGCGACTTGCGCGTCACGGAGTTGGTCAAACGCTGCAGCGGCGAGATCAAGGAAGTCATTATCGCTACCAACCCAAGTGTCGAAGGCGAGACCACCGCCATGTACCTGGCCAAATTGCTGCGGCCGCTCGGCGTGCGTTGCAGTCGTATCGCCACGGGAGTGCCCATGGGCGGCGAGCTGGAGTATGCCGACCGCCTGACCCTTTCGCGCGCAATACATGGGCGCCGGGAGATGTAGGCAGGGTTCTCTGTCGCCGATCCCAGATACCTGATAAGCTGCACTTCACTCTTGCGGTTGAATGTGGGAGAAAACCCAAGCGATTCCCTACCTTGAAAGCCAGTCTGCCTAGATGCTAATGGTTGCGAAACCTGATGCCTTCCACTTAACTCGGCGCGAAGGAGCTTAGATGGTCATATGAGCAGCCCTGAAGTAATGTTCCCCGAGGAGCAACGACAGATCTCCTCTGTTTGTCAGCGCCTGCACCGAGATGCCAACGCCAAGGCGGTGCTTCTCATCGGCCGCGATGGGCAGCCCATTGCCGAGGCTGGCGAGGTGGGTGAGATCGACGTGACCTCGCTTTCGTCGCTGACCGCGGGCAATGTGGCGGCCACCGGCGGCATCTCCAAGATCCTGCGCGAGAAGGACTTCACCAGCCAGTTCCACGAGGGCGAAAAGACCCATGTGCACATCACCTTGGTGGCGGGCCGGGCCATCCTCGTGGTCTTGTTCGACGAGAGGTCGTCGCTCGGCCTGGTTCGACTTCGCGTCAGGAAGGCAACCGAGGAGATGGCGCGTTTGTTCGAGCAGGTGGCCAAGAAGGCCGCCGCGAGCACCGGGCCGTCGATCTTGAACGAAATCACCGACGCTGACATCGACAAGCTCTTCAACGACTAGCTGTCGCCCCAGATGAGCTTCATCAACTACTCATCCCGCGAGATCAACTGCAAGCTGGTGTACTACGGCCCTGGGCTTGGCGGGAAGACCACCAACCTTCAGTTTATCTATGCCAAGACCAGCCCCGAGGCGAAGGGCAAGATGATCTCGCTCGCGACCGAAACCGAGCGGACCTTGTTCTTCGACTTTCTGCCGCTTTCCTTGGGCGAGATCCGTGGCTTCAAGACGCGCTTTCACCTCTATACGGTGCCGGGCCAGGTCTTCTACGACGCCAGTCGCAAGCTGATCCTCAAGGGCGTGGACGGTGTGGTTTTTGTGGCCGACTCGCAGATCGAGCGCATGGAGGCGAACATCGAGTCGCTGGATAACCTGCGCCAGAACCTGCAGGAACAGGGCTACGACCTCGACAAGCTCCCGTTCGTCATGCAATACAACAAACGGGACTTGCCCAACGCCGCGTCGGTGGCGGAGCTGCGCGCGGCGCTCAATCCGACCAACGTAATCGAATTCGAAGCACGCGCCACCACCGGCGTGGGGGTTTTCGAGACCCTGAAAGCCATTGCCAAGGCGGTGCTGACCGAGCTGAGACGGGGTAGCGGGGGATAGCTAGGGTCTCACGGGAGGGCCGCTGGGCATATCTAGCGCGCGGTGATAGCATCTAGCACAATGCCTTGCTTGCGTTTCGCAGTGCTGGTGACGCTTGGCCTTGTGCTGGGTCTGACGTCGGGTGCGAGGGCGGCTTCGCCGGAGAAGAACAAGGCTCTCGCGAAGCAGCACTTCGAGGCTGGGGTGAGCCACTTTGACTTGGCCGAGTGGGAGCGGGCACTCGTCGAGTTCAAGGAGGCGTATCGGCTCAAGTCAGACCCCTCCCTCCTCTACAACATCGCCCAGTGCCACAGGAAGCTGGGCCATGTTGATGATGCGCTGACCTTCTACAAGACCTACCGGCGACGGGCCCCAGACGCGGCCAATCGCGAGGAAATCGATAGGCGAATTTCGGAGCTCGAAGCAGAGCAACAAGCCAGGCAATCGCGGAATGTCTCTGAGGAGCAGGAGGCGAAAGCGGCGGCTGAGGCAAAGGCAGCGGCTGAGGCAAAGGCGGCGGCTGAGGCAAAGGCAGCGGCCGAGGCAAAGGCGGCGGCAGAGGCGAACCCAGCCACCTTGCCAGCGCCTCGGGTTGAGACGCCAGAGCAGCAGCCGGTTCCTTCTCCGCTGCCCACGCCCGCCGCGGGGCTTGCGAGCCCGGCGGCTGTGAGTCCGGCGTCGGAAAACCGAGCGGATCTTGTCCAGCCGGCAGGCAGCACGCAGCCGGAGGCAACCGCCGAGACTTCGATCCTGCACCGCTGGTGGTTCTGGACGGCCGCCGGCGTGGTCGTGGTTGGTGGGGTCACGGCTGTGCTGCTGGCCACGCGTGGCCGTGGCAACGGCTCTTTCTGCTCTGACTGCGCGGCCAGCTGGGGAGTGGATGCCAAATGATCTCGCTTGCCCGTCCCTGTCTTGCCGTCGGCATCGTGTTTTTCGGGCTGCTGCTTTCGGCAGGTTGCAAGCGCGACAATAGCCCTGACACCGGTATCATCGTCGAGGTCACCACCGATCTTCACGTGCCCGGCGATCTCAACCAGGTGCACCTGACGGCCAAAAACTCGCAGGGCAACCTCCTCCACGAGCAGACCTTTGATCTGGGCGAGGGAGCGAACCTCGTTCTGCCACCCTTTCGCGTGGGGATCTATCCTATGCATGATGCCGCGACCACGATTCACATCGAGGCGGTGGGCCAGCTCGATAGTGACAGTAACCCAGTCGTCTCGCACAGCGCCACGCTGTCTTTCGTTCACGGCAAGAAGGTGGTACTGGAGTTGCCCCTTCTGGCGGTGTGCAAGCCCGTCAAGTGCACGGTCGCGTTCCAGACGTGCAAGGCGAATGGCAAGTGCGACTCTGACACAGTTGACAGTTCGGGTCTGCCCGCGTACGTGCCGAATCGGCCGGTTTCTGAACCCGACGCCGCCACCGTGATTGCGGACGCCCAGACGCCCGTGTCCCCGATCGACGCGGCTGCGGAAAAGACCGCAGATGTCGCCGCCGACCGTGCGTTGGATTTCGCGATGGACGCGGCAGAGGGCAGGGATGCATTTTTTCCGACGGGCGGCGCGGATGGTGCAGACTCGGCCTCGGGTACAGGCGGCGCGATCGGGACAGATGCGGGCACGGCAGCGGTCGATGTTCGAACCGAGGTGGGGGACACGCCAGGATCTGATGCGCCGCTTGATGTTTCGGTTGGCGGCAGCGGTGGAACCGGAGGCACGACGCCCATGGGTGGAACGACCGCCAGCGGTGGCAAGACAACTGCGGGCGGTACGACGGCCAGTGGCGGAATTGGTGCAACTGGCGGTAGCACGGGTGGCGTCCCGACCACAGGCGGGATCGCTACCAGCGGCGGGACAAACGCGAGCGGCGGGACGACCAGCGCTGGCGGGACCACGACAACAGGCGGGACGGTTGCGAGCGGTGGGACGACCAGTGCCGGTGGGACCACGACAGCAGGGGGAACAACAGCGAGCGGCGGNNAACAACAGCGAGCGGCGGGACAACGAGTAGCGGTGGAATTACGACATCAGGCGGAACAACAGCGAGCGGCGGCAACAGCGGTAGTGGCGGCGCTTCGGTGGACGGCGGAACGCCGCCACCAAGCTGTAGCGGCCTGGCCGCGACCTGCGGGCCGGCGGGGAACGGGGACTGCTGCGCGAGCTTGCTGGTTCCCGGGAATCTTCCAGGAGAGAACTTCTATCGGAGCTACGACGGCGTGACCTATACGGACAAGAGCTACCCGGCGACGGTGGCTGACTTCTACCTCGACAAGTACGAGATCACGGTGGGGCGATTCCGGCAGTTTGTGAAGGCGGGCATGGGCACGCAGTCGAGCTCGCCAGCGTCTGGCACGGGCGCGCATCCGCTGATCACGGGGTCGGGCTGGGACTCGACGTGGAACACGAATCTGGCCGCGACCACGGCCGCGCTGACAGCCAACCTGAAGTGTAATTCGGGCTCTCAGACCTGGACCGACACGGCGGCAGGGGGGAACGAGAGTCGTCCGCAGAACTGCATAAGTTGGTATGAGGCCTTTGCCTTCTGCGCGTGGGACGGCGGCCGGCTGGCGACCGAGGCGGAGTGGAACTACGCGGCGGCCGGTGGCAGCGAGCAGCGGGAGTACCCGTGGGGGAGCGGCACCGATTACACCAAAGCGAGCTACGACTGCATGGGCGATGGAAACACCACTTGCGCTCTGACTGACCTCATTGTCGTGGGTTCAAAGCCTGCGGGAAATGGGAAGTGGGGACACGCCGACTTGGCTGGGAACGTGTGGGAGTTGACGTTAGACTGGTACGCAAGCTCGTACTCGATTCCATGCGATAACTGTGCCGATCTTGCAGCCGCCTACTACCGGGTGGTCCGGGGCGGCGACTTCAACGGCATCGCCTCGCTCCTCCGGTCGGCCAACCGCGACGGCTTCGTCGCCCCCGATGGCCGCTACAACGACCTCGGGGCGCGCTGCGCCAGGAACAGTCTGTAGCTTGTGGAAGACACTCCTACCCGGCGAGCAGCCGGCGGGCGAGCAGCGTGTGCATGTTTCGTCGGCCGTCGGCGATCAAGTAGATCAAGACGGAGTGGCCAGTGACTCGGTAGATCACTCGGAAGGGCTTGAAGAAGACCTGGCGGTATTCGCGGATGCCAAGCGCCAGAAGTTCCCTGGGAAAGGCGCCCCGCTCCGGGGATGCGGTCAGGCCTTCCGCCACCTCGATCAGCCTGTCGAGCACGTGATCCGCTCTCGCCGGTGAATCGAACCGGGCGATGTGGTCATGGATCTCCTCGATGTCCCGTCTCGCGTCTTCCGTGACGAGGACCTGGTAGCGCATCAGCCACGTTCTCGCCGGGCACGCAGCCGCTCGACCACGCGGGTCAGGGGCTCGACCTTCCCCTGCTCGACCTGGTGATTGCCGAGGGCCAGGATCTTGAGCAGGGCCAAGGTCTCTTGAGTGGTGTCGTAGGAGGCTACGTCCTGAATCACAGCCTTGGCCGTCCCATTCTGGGTGATGACCATGGGCTCACGCTGTTGGTCGAGCTGGCGCATGACCTCGGCGGCGTTGGCCTTGAGAAAACTGATGGATCTGACCTGAGTCGAGTAGCGCATGCCCGAGACCTCCAAGGACCAAATATAGTTCTTTAATGGTCAGGTGCCAACACCAGCGCGCCCAGGCCGGTGGCCAGGCAGGCGTTCGTCGCCAGCCACGCGCGGTCGAGGAAGTCGGGCACGAAGCGGACGTCCGCCGGGTAGGCGCAGGCGGCGAACAGCAGCCCGCCCGCCACGCCGAAGGCCAAACCAGCCAGGGACGGGCGCAGGGAGCGCACGCCGAAGAGCAAAGCCACCGCAACGAGCGGAAGCAAGGCACTCCACAGCAGGGGATTCCCTTGGCCGGCGGGGCCGAGGAGCGACGCCAGTGATTCCAGCGCGCCTTCGCCGATGGGCGATTCGGCTAGCCACGCTGGGGTTCCCAGCGACGGCAAGAAAAAAAGTCCGGAAGCCCCGAGCACCAGGGCGCTGGCAAAGGCCCAGGCCCGCGCGCCGCCCAGTCGCTCGCGCCGGCGAATCCCGCCCAGGCCCAGCAGCGCGAGAGCCGCGCCCAGACCCAGGCTGGCCGCCCCACGCCCGCCACGGGCCTTTTGCAAGGCAGCGCGGGCGTCGACTATCCCGGCGCCGTAGTGGTCGTCGATACGGCGACCGCTGGTGGATGACACCGGCTTGGGCTTGCGGGCGGTGTCGACCAGGACGGCCTGCACGGCATCGGGCCGCGTTACTCCGGCGCCTACTATCAGCGCCGCGATGCCCGACACATGGGGGGCCGCCATCGATGTTCCCATGAACCACAGGTACCCGTTCCCACTCGGCAGGATGGTGTTCTGCAAGATGCCGTCTGGCTTGCCATCTCCGTTCTGGTCCACGCGCATGTTCCCGCCAGGAGCAGCGAGGTCTATCTCCTTGCCCCAGTTGGAGTAGAAGGTCGTGGTCTCGTCCCACTGGGTGGCCGCCACCGCGATGACATCGGGGTAGCGCGCGGGATAGCTGACCCGGCTGCGGCTGTCGTTTCCTGCCGCCGCCACCACAACCACGCCCTTGCGATGCGCGTACTCGATGGCGCGACGGACGGGAGTGACCGGGAAGGGTCCGCCCAGGCTCAGATTGATGACGTTGGCATCGTGGTCAGCGGCAAAACGGATGGCCTGGGCGATGGCAGCCATGGAGCCCGCGCCGCCGCGGCTGAGAACCTTGAGCGGCATGATGGCGGCGCGGAAGGCGATGCCGGCCACCCCACGTCGGTTGTTGGTCGCCTGAGCAATAGTCCCGGCCACATGGGTGCCATGGCCGTGATCGTCGTCGGTCTTGTCGTTGTCGGCCACGAAGTTGAAGCCAGGCACGAAGCGCGTGCCCTGTAGGTCAGGGACGCGGGTGACGCCGGTATCGATGACCGCCACCACCACGTCGCGGCCTTGGCCCAGCTTCCACGCCGCGGGCAGCCCGACCTGGCGCAGGTGCCACTGGTAGCGGAAGCAAGGATCGTTGGGGAAACCTGTGCCGGCCTCACCCGAGCGGTCGTAGTTCGCGCACTCCGGTGCATCAACCGGTGGCCCGGTCGGCGTCCAGTCTTCAGGAAACAGACTGACCGGGGCGTCGTGGTCGACCGACTCGACCATGGGGTCCGAGCGGAGCCTGCGGGCCGCGTTTTCCGCGTCTTGTGGCGTGCGAAAGCGGATGCGATACATCCGGTCGGTTGCCGAAAATCGACTCACGGGTTCTTCCAGGAGGCCGCGGGCGGCCAGCTCCTGGGCGGTGATGTCATCGCGAAAGTCGACGATCAGCGTGTTGGGGCTGGCCCTTTCCGCAGCGAGAATCTCGTCCGCCGGAGGTGAGCCGCCAGGGTGGGGAACCACGCCACGCCACGACCAGGCCGTAATCCCAGTCAACCCCAACAAAATGGCTGCGGCTGTTTTTGCACGCACTGGGATTGAGTATACGCAATCCCAGTTTGGGCGCGTTGCGATACCGCACTGGACCATCCGAGCGCGTTGAGACGAGTGAACCGGCTGCGGCTGGCGGTGGTGCGAGGCTGACCCTTTTGGGAGCTGCCGCGACACTACTGTGTATCCACAAGTAGGTTGACGTGGGCGAACCTAGGAGAATAAAATCCTCCTGCCCCCTCCGTCACGACCACGCTGCACGCCCCCGAGGAGCATTTCCCCAAAATGTCGCTTGCTTCGAGAAGCTATCGCCATGCCGTGCTCCTCGCCATCTTCAGCACGGCGGCTGCCTGGGCGACTCGGGCCAATGCCGAAGATTCAGATCCCGTACAGAAGGTTGTCGAGCTGAACAAGAAAGCGCTGGCCGCTTTTGCCAGCCTTGACGTAGAGGAGGCGACCAACCTGCTCAAGCAGGCACTTGAGATCTGTGGAACTGCGCAACTGGAAAAGCACCCGGCAGCTGCGCGCACGCACGTTCACCTGGGCGCGGTATACGTGGCCGGGCGCAAGCAGCGCGAGCAAGGCATTGAGGAGTTCAAGAAGGCCCTGCGGATCGATCCCAGCATCAAGGTCACCAAGGTCCTGCTCAACCCCGAGGTCCAGTCGGCGTTCGCAGAGGCTTCCATGGATTTTGCGGAAGGGGGCGAAGAAGTGGGGGGCGCCCCTGGCGCAGCCCAGCCTGAGCCGCAGGCCGTCCCACCTCCTGCCCCGCCAGTGCAGCCTGCCCAGCCGGTCGAGCCCGCTTCGCCCGCGGCCTCGGCGGAAAGCGCAATCCTTCACACCCCAGTGACCACGGGCGCGGTGGGTCGGCCCATAGCTATCAAGGCACAGGTGCCGGAGTCATTGGGGGCAGAGAGGGTGGTGGTGGCCTACCGGCCCGAAGGTGCGACGGACTTCCTCACCCGCGAGATGGACCAGGTGAAGGACAGCGACTGGTACCAGACGGAGATTCCGCCCGAGGCGACCAGTGGCGCATCGGTTGCCTATTACATCCTGGCGCAAGACGCAGATGGCCAACCGTTGGCACAGAATGGGACCGCGGCCGAACCGCGCATCGTCAATCTGGGCGGCGAGGGTGCGAGTGGCGAGGGCGCCGGGGGCGCGGGCCCCGAGGGCGAAACTGTTGAGGAAGGCGGCGAGCAGGGTCAGGCTCCGCTCTTCTGGATTGCGCTGGCGGTAGGCAGTGGCTTCGGCTACCACACGGGTACGCCCGAGGCGAACCACACGGACGATGCGGGCAAGAGCCTGAAGAGATCCGGCGTCGCCTGGTCTCGTCTCTTGCAGATCGCGCCCGAGCTTGGCTTTTTCGTTTCTGACAGTCTGGTCTTGTCGCTGCAGGGTCGGATCCAGATCGTTACCGGTGCCAGCGAGGTCAACGGCGGCGCTTTCGATCCACCCGCCTGCAAGGGAAAAATCTGCCATCCCTCCAGCTACGCGATGGCTGCGTTGGCCAAGGCCACGTGGTTTGTTGGCGAGCCCAGGAGGGTCACGCCTTTCCTCGCGCTGGCCGCCGGTGCAGGTCAGATGCGCCACGTGGTCGACGTGGGACCGCTGAAGGGCTGCCTCCCGCAGGGGAGCAGTTGCAAGGATACCGTGGTGGGTGGCCCGGTTCTTTTCGGCCCGGGCGGCGGTATCACGGTCGAGTTGAGCGACTCATTCCTGATCGTGGCTAGCGCGACCGCCTTGGTGGGCGTGCCCAACTTCATGGCCAACTTGGACGTGAACCTCGGTGTTCTCTACCTGAGGTAGGGGGGCTGCGTGAGACCTCCTCGCCGCCGTGGAGTCGGGTGGCGTAGCGGGCCGCGACGAAGAGGGCATCGGAAAGACGGTTGAGGTAGGGAACGAGCGCGCCGCCGACCGCCTCTTGGGCAGCGAGGCGCACCACCTCGCGCTCGGCGCGACGGCAAACCGTGCGCGCGAGGTGCAAGCACGCAGCCGCGGGTCCGCCACCGGGCAGGATGAAGGCGCGAAGTGGGGGAAGCGCGCGCGTCCAGGCGTCGATGTTTCGTTCCAGCGCCGTGACGTGGCGGGCACCAATATGTTGCTTGCCTGTTGCCGGCGCAGCCAGAGCCGCACAAAGGCCGGAAAGCTCATGCTGGATGCGGCTCAGATGAGCGGCTAGGCGTACCGCGCTGACCGGCGCGGCACACTCTTGCAGAAAAGCCCGCGCGAGCCCGATGCTCGCGGAAAGCTCGTCCACCGCGCCCAGACACTCCAGCCGCTGGACGTGCTTGGCCACGCGCCGCCGGCCGGGAAGCTGCGTCTGCCCGCCATCGCCTCTGCGCGTGTAGATTCTGGCCAAGCCGGTCACCTCGGTGGCGAAGTTGGCTTCCGACTCTCTTTGGAGCCGTAGTTTGTGACCACCACCTCCGACACCGGCCCTCGCTTCTTGCCGTCCGAGTTGATCATCCTGCGCGCGGACACCCGGCGGATGCGAAAGTCCGCGTATAGCTCGCGTATCAGAGGCGTGTCGCTATTTGACAACATGAGCAGACACCCCTTTCGGCTGAGTTCGGCGTAGAGATTGGCCAGGTCGCGCTGGTCACTCTCGCCGAAGGAGCCGCTGGTGTAGGAGGTGAACTTGGCGGTTCTTGAAAGCGGTTGGTAGGGCGGGTCGAGGTAGATGAAGTCGCCCTTGCGCGCGACCAAGGAGAGGTCGCGGAAATCGCGTGCGTGCAGTTTCGCTTTCTGCAGCGCTACGCTAGCGGCATGCAGCAGAGCCTCGTTGAGAATCGTCGGTTTGGCACGATGACCAAAGGGCACGTTGAAGATCCCGCGGCTATTCACCCGGAAAAGGCCGTTGAACCCCGCCTTGTTGAGATAGATGAGGCGTGCGGCGCGTGCGGCGCGGGTTTGGGGACTGCGGGACCGCACTTCGTAGTAGTGGGACTCGCAGTGGTGCTTCTGGTGTTGGCGCAGAAGCTCGATGAGGGCGTCCAGTTCGTCACGCACGACCAGGAATGTGTCGATCAGTTCTGCATTTGTGTCGCAGAGCAGGACATGCGACGGCTGCAGCAATGCCTTGACGTGAAAGAAGACAGCCCCGCTGCCGAGAAAGGGCTCCAGGTAGCGGCTGACCGAGCCGGGCTTTGGATACAGAGATTGGAACTGGTCCAGAAGCTGGCTCTTGCCTCCCGCCCATTTGACAAACGGCCGCAAAAAGGAGGCGTTTTCGGCCGTCCGGAAGGGTGAGCGCTGGTGGGAAGGCCAGTTGTCGCTTGGCGATCTTGGGGTTGGCACCAGGACGCATTAAACCTGCGTCGCGCGGCAAAATGCAACGTCATAGCGACGCTGCGGCGACGACCGTGCGTAGAATGGCACCGCGGCGTCACATAGATTTAGGTGGCGTTTGTGTCGTCGTCGAATAGACTGCCGCGCCCTTAGTCATCATCCAAAATAGGTCACGTAGGTTTCATGTCGTCCATCGAGAAGATTCGCAACATAGGCATTTCCGCGCATATCGATTCAGGCAAGACCACTCTGTCCGAGCGAGTGCTCTTCTATACCGGCAAGATCCACAAGATCGAAGAGGTCAAGGGAAAGTCCGGTGTGGGCGCGACCATGGACTTCATGGACTTGGAGCGGGAGAAGGGGATCACGATTCAGTCGGCCGCCACGTCGTGTGAGTGGGATGACTGCGCCATCAACCTCATCGACACGCCCGGCCACGTCGATTTCACTATCGAAGTTGAGCGTGCCCTGCGCGTGCTCGACGGTGCCGTGCTGGTGCTTTGTGGCGTGGCCGGCGTGCAGTCGCAGTCGTACACCGTCGATCGCCAGATGCGGCGCTACCAGGTGCCGCGCATCGCCTTCATCAACAAGCTGGATCGCTCGGGCGCCAACCCGGAACGCGTGACCGAGCAGTTGCGGGACAAGCTGAACTTGCACACCATCCCGGTGCAGATCCCCATCGGCGCCGAGGACCGCTTCGAGGGTGTGGTCGACCTGATCCGCAGCAAGGCGGTGTACTTCGACGGGCCCAAGGGCGAGGACGTGCGTTTTGCCGACATTCCGGAGGAACTAGTTGCGGACGCCAGAGCGGCTCGCCACAGGATGATCGAATCCCTCGCCAACGTCGATGACCTCATCGCCGAGAAGTACCTGCGCGAGGAGGAGTGCACGCCCGAGGATCTGGTCCCTGCCATCCGCCGGGCCACCGTCGCCTTCAAGGGCACGCCGGTCCTCATGGGTTCGGCGTACAAGAACAAGGGCGTGCAGCTCTTGCTTGATGCCGTGCGGGACTATTTGCCCGCGCCATCCGAGGTGGAGAACATCGCGCTCGACCAAGATCGCGGCGAGGCCGAAATCACGCTCGCATCCGACACCGGCAAACCGTTCGTGGGGCTGGCCTTCAAACTGGAGGACGGTCGCTACGGACAGCTCACGTACATGCGGGTATATCAGGGCAAGGTCAGCAAGGGCGACTTCATTGTCAACTGTTCGGCCGGACGGAAAAAGGTAAAAGTCCCGCGCCTGGTGCGGATGCACGCCGACGAGATGGAGGACATCGCCTCGGCCGAAGCCGGCGACATCGTGGCTCTGTTCGGGGTGGAATGTGCCTCGGGCGACACCTTCACCGACGGGCGCATCAACGTAACGATGACGTCCATGCACGTACCCGAGGCGGTCATCTCGCTCGCGGTGGAGCCGCAGGACAAGGCGGCGCAGACCAACTTCTCCAAGGCGCTCAATCGTTTCACCAGGGAGGATCCCACCTTCCGCGTGTCGCGCGACGAGGAGTCGGGGCAGACGATTATCAGCGGCATGGGGGAATTGCACCTCGACATCTACATCGAGCGCATGAAGCGCGAGTACAACTGCGTGGTGGTTCCGGGTCGGCCCCAGGTCAAATACCGTGAAACCATCACCCAGCGTGGCGAATTCAGCTACACCCACAAGAAGCAGACCGGCGGATCGGGCCAGTACGGGCGCGTAGCCGGCTACATCGAGCCGCTACCCTCCGACCATGAAGGCGGCTACGAGTTTGTCGACGAGATCGTGGGCGGGTCCATCCCGCGCGAGTTCATCCCGGCCTGTGACAAAGGCTTCAAGGAGGCGATCAAGCGGGGGCCCATGATCGGGTTTCCCATCGTAGGCGTGCGCTGCCTCATCAACGACGGCCAGTCGCACCCAGTGGACTCGTCCGAGTTGGCCTTTCGCACGGCGGCCCTAATGGGGTTCCGCGAGGCCTACAACAAGGCCAAGCCCACCATCCTCGAGCCCATCATGTTGGTCGAGGTGCAGTTCCCCGAGGAATTTCAGGGCGCCGTGATTGGCCAGCTCAACCAGCGCCGGGGAACCATTGCGAGCACGGAGAAGCAAGAAGCCTTTGTCACGGCCGTGGCCGAGGTGCCGTTGGCCGACATGTTCGGTTACGCCACGGACTTGCGCTCCGCCACTCAGGGCAAGGGCGAGTTCAGCATGGAGTTCAAGCGCTACGCCGAGGTACCCAAGCAGGCGCGCGACGCCATGATCGCCGACTACAAGGAGAAGCGGGAGAAGGATGGTGGTGGCCGTTCGCAGAAGCGCGCGGCGGGGTGAGAAGCGCCGGGGTCGGCACCGGTAGCCGGATCCGGTTCCGGATCCCCCTACGGGGACTTCGGGACGGACCGCCCACCCTACCCACCCCGCGCGCTGCGCGCGCGCCCTCGCCGAGGCCGGCGGCCGGCTCCGGTCGCTGGACCAGACCACTCCGGCCACGGCCACACGGCTGGCGCGGGGTTGCGGAGGAATCGGCAGTTGGACCGCAGGCCCCTGACGCGCGTATAGTTGTGCTTCGTTCAACCGATAGGTACGTCCATGACCACACGCAAGCGTGCGTTATTCTTGCTGGCTACGGTGCCACCCCTGGTTCTGGCTGCCGGCAGGACACAGGCAGCCGACGAGCCGCCCGTGCAAGGCGAGGGGAGAACTCTTGCCTACCTGAATGACCTGCACAACAAGGTGCACCGGGCCTGGGCGGACAGCTTCCTGGCCATGGCAGCCGCGCGCCTGCCCAAGGACCATCCCGTCAACCTCGCCACGCGCGCCGTGGTGGTCGAGCTGGTACTGGCCCGGGGCGGCCGCCTGATCGGCGTCGAGGTCGCCACCCCTTCAGGGTCATCCGAGTTCGACACGTCAGCCCTGGACGTCGTCCGCGACAACGCCCCCTATGCGGTTGCGCCCGAGGGGGTGCTCTCTGACGACGGCAATGTCCACGTGCTGTGGACGCTCGCGCGCGACGATCGCCGGTGTTCGGGCCTGCAAGTGAAAGACGCGCAGCGTCCTTTGCCGCTGGCAATACGCAGCTTGGTGGCCCAGGGCCGTGAGCACGTCGCCATTGAGCGCTTGCAGGCATCCGGCGACGACGCGCGCGAGCTGGGCTTTTCGGCGTTTGCTTGGGCGTGGCTCGACCGCGCGGAAGCCGACCAGGGACTGGCGGTGGCCGCCGCGCGCGCAGCGGCCGGCGACCATGCGGGAGCAGAGAGGCTTCGCCAAGCCTTGGAGCAGGGCCAGGAGGTGGAGACGGCGGCGCGTGGGTTGGCGCGGATGGCAATTCCCCTGTGTCCGCTTGTGAAGGAGAAGCTCGAAGGGCCGGCGGGCGAGGCGCGTGGCGCGGCAGTGGCGGCCCTCGGTTTTGGGCTCGATCACGAGTGCTTGCCGGGGGTGCTGGCGGTGGCCAATGACCGCTCGGCGCCTGAAAGTCAGCGCATGGCGGCGGCGCAAGCCCTGGGCACCATCGATGATCCCGAGGCACGCAAGACCCTGCAGGGGTTGGCCGACAGTGGATCGTCGGGCTTGCGGGCAGTGGCCTTGCTGGCCGGGACTCGGCCGGGAGCGGGCCGGGGTGCGCTGTTTCGCCTGACCGGGCTTCTGCGTGATCCGGCGCCCGAGGTGCGGGGAGCCGCGGCCGCAGCCCTGCTGCGGACCGGGGGCGAAGCGATGGTTCCCCAACTCTTCCAATCCTACAAGGAAAAGGACCCGCGGTTCGGCGAGTCCGTGGCGAAGGAACTTGGGACCATGAAAGGTGAGGCATCGGCCGAGATGCTGGGCAGGCTCGTCCACGGCAAGGTTGACCGGCGGGTTCGCCTCGCAAGTGCGCGAGCATTGGCGGTGCGCCGCGATCAGCCTGCGCGCAAGCTGCAGGCCGGCTTGGCGGGCAACCAGGATGCCGAGTTGCGCTTCTTGGGCAGTACCGAACTCGATGCGCAGAAGCGTCTGGCCGCAGCCGCCGCGCCCGGGGGCCATGCCTGGCGCAGCTCCTATGCCGCCCTGGCCTCTGGTCCGGGACGCCTGGCCGCCTCAGACTGGGCTTTGGCCCAATTCCCCAAATTGGATGCGGCGGCCCGGGTGGAAATCATGGCCGAGTGGTTGGCTGAGACCAAGCCGGTGGAGAAGTAGGTACGCCTGACCCGGCGGCCGCTCACGGGTTCGGCTCCGGATGCGGATCCGGCTACGGGTCCGGAACTTCCCGTGGCTTTGCCATCCAGTGTCTACTTAACGCGCTGAGTCCTCAGCCGATTGTGGTTCACCGTCTCGGTCGTGATATACGGTGCGTTTCCGAACATGGCAGCGGCTGCGTTCTATGACCTCGACGGCACCCTGTGTCGCACCAACCTGGTGCACGCCTTTGCCTACAATGCGCGCAACCAGCAGGGTCTGTGGCGGAGTGTCACGCGGACAGCGTCGACGGTGGCCAGCATCCCCTTGTTTTTGGCTGCCGATTTGTTCAACCGGCGTCTCTTCAACGACATATTCTTCCGCCGCTACCGGGGCGAGTCCGAGGACCGCCTGCGTTATTTGGCCCAGGAGCTTTTCGATACCGTGCTCCGGCCATCCATCTTCCCGGGTACCTACGAGTTGGTCGACAAGTCGCGCCGACTGGGGCTGCGCCAGGTGTTGGTCACGGGCGCGCTGGACCTCACCGCGGAGCCGCTGGTGCGCCACTTGGGCCTTGACGACTCGGTGACCAACCGGCTGGAGTTCGTGGATGGGAAGGCCACCGGGCGCCTCCTGCCGCCGGTGATGGCCGCCGCGACCAAAGCAAGCTGGATTCGCACCTACGCCGAGAAAGAAAGACTCAACCTCACCGAGTGCTACAGCTACTCGGACAGCATGAGCGATCTGCCCATGCTGTCGGTGGTGGGTCACCCTACCGCCGTCAACCCCGATTTTCGCCTAAGGAACACAGCTCTACAACATGACTGGCCCATCCTGGATCTGCGTTAGCATGAGGCCCCGATGACCAAGCGCGAAGCCAAGCCGCTGCGCGGGCCCGTGCCCCGCCACA
>PMJO01000235.1 GCA_003158455.1 Myxococcales bacterium
CAACCACCAGCACCACAAGCTCGATGAGTTGGTTTTCCTGGGGAACTTGCCGGGTGATGAGGTCGCGCAGCTTACCCAAGGACTGTTTTCCCAGGACATCCCGGTGACCATCAACCGGAAGGCAACCGAGTACGATCACATCCTCATCGTGTCGCCGGTGGTGCCCCACGAGGCCATGGGATTCGCCGGGGGCAATAAGTACTTCTTCCCAGGCATCGCGGGCCTCGACGTGGTCGAGAAGTTCCATTGGCTGGCTGCGGTGATTACCAATCCGGTCGTCAACGGCGTCAAGGACACACCGACCCGCCGGGTGATCGATCGGGTCGTCCAATTCCTGCCCACCCCGCGCACGTGCTTCGCCTTCGCCATCGACGACAAACACCGGCTGGCCTGCCTCTTCGCGGGCGCGCCCGAAGACGCCTGGTCGCAGGCCGCGGACTATTCCGCGCGGCTCCATATCAAGTATGTGGATAGGCCCTACCAGCGCGTCTTGGGGCTCACGCCGGCCATCTACGAGGAATTGTGGGTGGCGGGCAAGGCCATGTACAAGCTGGAACCCATCGTGGCCGACGGCGGAGAGCTGGTCATCCATGGGCCGCACGTCAAGGCCGTGTCGTTCATGCACGGCACGGACATCGAGCGCGTCGGCTACCACGTGCGTGACTACTTCGTAAAGCAGTGGGATCGCTTTGCCCATGAGTCGAAGCTGATTCTGGCCCATTCGACGAACGTGAAAGGCGTCGGGACATTCGAAGGCGGGGTGGAAAGGCCCCGCGTCACCGTGACCCTCGCCACCTCCATCCCCAAGCAGACTTGCGCTGCCATCAACCTCTCCTATCGCGACGTAAATTCTGTAGACATCGAGAGCTGGAGGCAGGACAAGGACACGTTGGTGGTGGAGGAGGCGGGACAGGATCTCTATAGGCTCAAACACGGGGCGAGCTGACGACACCCTAGGCCCCGCTCGCGCGCCAACAAAAACAGGAGAGAGAATTCGATATGAGCGACGGTTTGAACATTCCACCCACCGGCGGCTTGGACTTCGTTTCCGTGGGCGCCCTCGTCAATCGATTGGATCCCGGCATCGTGCCCTGGCGCAAGGCCCAGAGCTGCGCGATCCACGTCAGCGGAGGGGAATTCAACGTAGCCGCCAACCTGGCCGATTGCTTCTGCCTGAACGCCGGCGTGGCCACGGCCATGGTCGACTATCCCATCGGCGACATGATCCACGAGCGGGTGCGCGCCATGGGTGTCACCCCGTTCTACAAGCGTTTCAAACACAATGGCGTGAACGGTCCCAACATGGCCACCGTGTACAGCGACCGCGGCCAGGGCGTGCGCGCGCCGGTGGTCTTCTACAATCGCAGCAACGAGGCTGCGGCTCAGCTCAAGCCCGGCGACTTCGACTGGGGTGCCATCTTCAAGAACGGCGTTCGCTGGTTCCACAGCGGCGGGATTTTCGCCGCTCTGTCGGAAACCACCGGTGAGGTCATCATCGAGGGTATGAAGGCCGCCAAACAGGCGGGCGCTGTGTGCAGCTTCGACCTCAATTTCCGCGAGAAGCTGTGGAACATCTGGGGCGGGCAAGAGAAGGCCGCCAAGGTCATCGCGCGCATCGTGGCCAACGCCGATGTACTGGTGGGCAACGAGGAAGATCTGCAGAAGGGCCTGGGTATCACGGGCCAGGACGTGGAGAAGAAGTCGAAACTCGACGCCAGCGCGTTCTTCGCCATGATCGATCAGGTGACGGCGAGGTTTCCGCAGGTCAAGATCGTGGCCACCACCTTGCGCGAGGTCAGCTCGACCAATTGTCACAGATGGGGGGCGGTGGCATGGGTGGGTGGGAAGACCTATTCCGCGCCGACCTGCGAGCTAGATGTTCTGGATCGCGTGGGCGGAGGTGACGGCTTCGCGAGCGGTTTATTCTACGGGCTGCTCGCCGGCGAAACTCCCGAGACGGCGCTGAGACTAGGCTGGGCTCACGGCGCGCTTCTCACGACCACACCCGGCGACACCACCATGGTCACGTTGGAGCAGGTCAGGGCCTTCGCCAAGGGCGGATCCGCAAGAATTCAGCGCTGACACCCCTGCCAGTAGTCCACCCACGATGAAGTAGGCATTTCCGCAAGTGAACAGGCTGAACCAGATCAACGAGAAGATCGGAAGGTACAGATGGACGATCTGTGCCCTGCTCTTTTTCGCCACGACGGTCAACTACCTGGACCGTCAGGTCCTCAGCCTGCTGAAGCCCAGCCTGGAGATCGAGTTCAACTGGAGCGACACGGACTACGCAAACATCGTGATGGTGTTCCAGTTTGTGTACGCGATTTCCATGCTGTTTGCGGGCCGGATCATCGACTGGCTGGGCACCAAGCTGGGGTTTGCGTGGGCACTCGTCATATGGTCGGTCGGCGCGGTCCTGCACGCGCTGGCCCGGGGAACCGGCGGGTTCATGCTGGCCCGGGCCGTGCTCGGGTTCGGCGAGTCGGGGAACTTTCCCGCCGCGATCAAGACGACCGCCGAATGGTTTCCCAAGCGCGAACGCTCGTTGGCGACGGGGATCTTCAACTCCGGCGCCAACGTGGGCGCGATTCTGGCCCCCCTCACGGTGCCCTGGATTGCGAAACACTTTGGCTGGCAGGGTGCGTTTATCATCGTGGGCGGGATCGGCTTCCTGTGGCTCGTTTTCTGGTTCTGGCTCTATGCCGCGCCAGCGAAGCAGAGGCGGCTGGGCAAGGCTGAGTTCGACTATATTCACAGCGACGCGGACGAGCAGGCCGCCGACGCGAAAGCCGCCGAGGCCAAGGCAGCGGCCGTCCTCGGCCACGAGCCCAAGATCCCTTGGTACGTCGAATGGGGGAAGCTACTCACGTTTCGCCAAACTTGGGCCTTTGCCTTCGGCAAGTTCATGACCGACGGGGTGTGGTGGTTTTTCCTTTTCTGGCTACCGGCGTATCTCAAGGCGCAGTACGCGATGACAGGGACGCAGATCGCCGTGCCCATCGCGGTGCTCTACACGATGACCTGCGTCGGAAGTGTCTGTGGCGGCTGGTTCCCCGTGGTCTTTATCAACCGGGGCTACGAGCCGTACGCGGGACGGATGCGGGCGATGTTCGTGATCGCCTTGCTCCCTCTCGTGGTACTGCTGTCCCAGCCCCTGGGCGGCTACAGCTACTGGCTGCCGGTTCTGCTCATCGGCATTGGCGCGTCCGCACACCAAGCCTGGTCAGCCAACCTATTCACAACGGTTTCGGACATGTTCCCGAAAAGGGCCGTGGCTTCGGTCACGGGCATTGGCGGGATGTTCGGCGGCCTCGGTGGCATTCTCATCAACAAGTCGGGTGGTTGGCTCTTCGATACTTATCGGCAAGCGGGCATTGCCAAGACCTGGGCCGCGGCGAAGACTGGTCTTCTGCGCGAGCATATCGACCAGATCCGCTCTCTGCACCTGCTCAACCGACACGGCAGCGTGATTGATCTGGACAAGGTCGAGTTGGGCAGCCTGCCCAAGGAAGTCGTCCTCCAACTTCAGGCCATCAACGCCGACGCGTTCTCGCAACTCAAGCAGTTGCAGACGCGGTTCGTGCACTCCGAGATGACGACCTCGTACGCGATCATGTTCGGAGTTTGCGCTCTCGCCTACGTCGTCGCTTGGTCGGTGATGAAGATGCTGGTTCCGCGATTCAAGAAGATCGAGGGTCTGTGAGTGGCCTTCGTTAGTCAAATGTGACCCAGGAGTTGCTGCAGTCGCGTGGTGGGGCTGTCCCGTTCGCCGTCCCGCTTACCGTCACGCCAGTCCCGCTGGGAGTGACGCTGACCGGATTGGGCCCTAGCGTAATCGTTGCCTGCGATGCGGTAATCGTGGGGGCCGAGTCGAAGATCACGTTATCCATGGTCAAGGTGAGCAGATTGCTTGCATCGTAGCCCTCAAGCGTGACTTTGCCGCCGCCAAGCACGTGAACATTGGACAACCCGATGTTCTGGAAACTTGGAATCAAGCTGCCGGTCGCGCCCGAGGTATAGAAAGGATTGAAGACCAGCGGCGACGGAACATTGCGCATGCAAACGTCGGTGTAGCTGATGCCAGTGACCAGTCCGCCGCGACTGATGTCGGATTTGATGCGAATGCCGTTGGAGGTTCCGTCCAGGGACAAATCGCACACTTTGACGTTTCTCACGCCCACGTTGGTCTCGCTGCCGATGGACATGCCGTGCCCCCTGCCGAAGTGGTTGTGCGCGATGATGAGATTGTCGACGACCAGCGGTCCTGCGCCCTTGATGGCGATGTTGTCGTCGCCGGTCGAGATGTTGCAGTAGGCGATCACACCGTTGGTCGAGCCGGCCGGATCGATTCCGTCCGTGTTCGGCGACGTCGGATCGGTGATGATGGTCACTCCCCAGATGGTGAAGCTTTGAACGCCGGTAGGCACCACGTGGAATTTGCCGGCATTTTGCATTCGCAGGCCCTGAATCACCAAGCCCACGCCGCTGTTGGCCGAGACCAGGCGGGGTGCCGCGAGCCCCCCGCTGGCAGCGGTATTGAGCTGCCACCAGGTCGAGGTCGATCCAAGCACGGGTTTGCCACCTTGGCCGTCGACTGTGCCTTGGCCCATCAAGCCTGCGTTCGTGCTTGCGGTCAGGTTGAATACGCCCGAACACGCGCTATTGCTCGCAGCCGTTCCGCATAGGCCAGAGCCCGGCTTGGCGTCGAAAAGCCGAGGGTTGCGCGAAGCGTACACGGTAACGCCAGTATCGATCCAGACTGTGTTTCCGGACCTCACTTGCAGGGGACCGACCAGGAACGCGTTGTTGGCGCCATCCGCCACCAGCCGGACGGACTGGCCGGATGGACAGGCGTCAAGCGCGGCCTGGATGGCGAGCGTGTCGAGGGAATTCTCGTCCGCATCGGTGGTCGTGGCACCCACGGCAACCGCCTTGGTGGCCGGGACCGTGGCACACGGCGGAGGGATGGTCGGTTCGCTGCCGATGTTGTCGCACGATGTTGGATAGACACTCCCGCCACCGTCGGGCTGTCCTGCTTCGCGCGGTGGGACCGAGGATCCCGCATCGCCCACCGCAGTGGCGAGGTCGATGGACGCGTCCGTGGCCATCACTTCATCGACGCCACTGTCTGCCGTCGCGACGGCACCCGGACCCGTGTCGGTCGACCCCAGGGAAGCATCGCGCGCCGCGGGCCCGCGGTTTGAACACGAGGGGGCCACGGCCAGCGCCCACGAAAGCGCTGCGCATGGCAGAAATTTGAACGCGCGGGGTGTGCCTGACTTCATCATCACCGGACTCCTCTTTGCAGAGCGAATACACCAGTAGCGCAGTGGATGCCCTCTGTACACGCGTATTCGTACGGGTTTGCACGCGGCCGCGGCTTCGAGCGGTTCCACCGCAGGACAACCTGAGCTATTCTTGGCTCGTACCTGCACTGCCTGGATGAAAGGACAAGAACTTGGCCTCTGCGGCATCCACCCCTTCATCATGCACCGTAGTCGCGCGATGCCGGCAAGCCGCGTAGAAGGATCCTTCGCGCTGTGGCTGACGGCGCTCGCCGTTGCCGGCGCGTGGGCGTGTTCCTCGCAAAACGCGATCGCGATTTCTTTTTCGGGTGACGCGGCGGCCGGCGAGACCGGGTCGCTCACCACCACCACCAGCACCAGCACCACGACCACCACCAGCACCGGCAGCAGCACCACCACAACCACCAGCACCTCGACCGTGCTCTTCCACGACGATTTTGGCGGTGGCTATGAGGTCAACTGGCTGCTGTCCGCTTCCAACGACGGGCCGGTGAGCGACACGACGGATGGCACCAACCGGATCGTCACCCTGGATTCGTCGAGCAACGACTACTCGCGGCTGCGCTGTAACCTCGACGGCGCGATCTTCACGAATACCGACATCACCGCCTCAATGAAGGTCCGGGTCGAACGGGCGCCGTCTTCAGACCGGACCGTGCGTCTCGATGTGCGGCAGGCCACGAGCACGGAAAACATCTTCTACGCGGTCGGCGCGACCGTCACCACCGACGGGTCCATCACCAAGGTAGGCATCTACAAGAAGGTCGATGACGGCAGCGGTAACTACACCATCTGCGCGCTGGCTCAGGGCAACGATTTTGCTACCCCGGTGGCCATGAACCAATGGCGCACCATCAAGCTGACCATCGCAGGTACGACGAGCGTGCATTTGGCCGCCTTCTTCGAAGACGCGCAGATGGCCAGCTATGTGGACGACTGCGTCTCGCCCTTGACCTCGACCAACGGAAACAAGGTGCCCAATGGCGGTTGCCTCGCCGATCAAACGGGGCTCGGCATCCAGATCGAAAAAGGGATCATTGCCTCCGTCGACGAAGCGCTGGTGACCGCGCCCTAAAACGTGGCGGCGAGCGCAACCCCACCGAACCAGATGGGGCGGCCCAAGCTGCCGAGATAGGTGTCGTCGGTGCCCTGGACACGCACCTGAACTTGGCTTTGCAACCACAAGGCCCCGCCGCGTAGCTCGAGCGCGAGAGCAGGGAGAATGTCGAGGGCAAGCGCGACCGACATGGCAGCGCCCGGGCTCGTCAGGGTGAATGTCCGGCCCACGTTAGGGGCCGTGGCCTCACCGCGCACGGCCACCCAATACTCCCCCCCACCGACTTCGAGCATGGGCTGGAAGCGATGCCACACTCGGCCGAGCAGCGTCACCTCGGCCCCCACGAACCGTTGGTCCAGGCCGACCCGTCCGGCGGTGCTTTCCCGATATGGCTCGCTGCCCAGGCCGAACGCGGTCGCGCCAACGCGCAGCCACCCCGCGGGCCGGTAGCCCGCCGCGAGCCGTGGAGCGAAGGCGGGTGCGAACCCGGCGGGCGTGCCGAGCAGGACGATTCCGGCCGCCACATAGAAGCGCCTGATCGGCGCGGACGTCGGCGTGGCGGATGGGACGGGCTCGCCCCGCCGGTCGGCCAGGGTGTCGAACATGCGCGCGCGAATAAAATCCACGGCGCGCACAGCGATGATGACGTCGGCCCGTTCGGGTTCGTCCGCGATGTCGTCCGCGGTCAGGTGCGCGATCGCGGTCTTGCCGCGCGAGCGATTCAAGAAGGTCACGTCGAGCGCGTGCGGCGCGTGGGCGTCGTTGGGACGACCGAAGCCGACCACCGCTGCGGGCCGCAAGCCGGCCCAGACGCCGTCGCCCGACGTGGCGGGCGCGTTGGCCGGATCGACCAGGCGCACCTCGAAGCCCTCGGAGATCGCTTCTCCACGTAGCCGGTTGAGCGCTTCCAGGATGGCGGGGCTCGCGTTTGCCGGCAGGGTCACGACCACGAGCGCAGGCGCGCCACTCTCCACCGCGGTGTTGTCCGCAACACCGGCCTGGAGCAGGCCGGCTAGTACCAGTGCGAGCGGCGAGGTCACTCAGGAGCGGATTCTAATAGAGACTTGGCCAGGTCGGCTTGCGTCCCGTGCGGAAACCGTTCCAGGTAGGTCTGCGCGGCCTTGCGCGCCCGGGACCGATCCGTGCGCGCAAGCAGAGCGATCTCTCGGCCCAGGGTCTCGCCCGCGTAGGGGCCACGGCCAGATTCATCGAGGTAGGTTTCGTACCAGGCCAAGGCGTCGCTGGCCGAGGCCGGCGTCAGCTCGGCGAGGCGGCCGAGAAAGAATGCTGCGTCGCTGGCCCGCGTCGTGCCTGGAAAACGTGCGCGCAGTCCGAGTAAGGCCTTGCGCGCCAGATCGTTGCGTCGAATGTAGCGCGCCGCATCCGCGAGCGCGGTCAGATCCGAGGCCGAGGCGCCCGCGAGGGTGGCGTCGATCCCAGGCTGCTCGGCTGCTCGTACCACCGCGGTGAAGTCGCCCTGGGCAATCAGCCTGGCCCAGCTCCCGCTCTCGGGCACGGTCGGCTCGGGGCGCGGCGCTCGGCGATGAGCCGGCAGGGGCGAGACGTGCGGCGGGGCAGGCTCGGTCAGCGGCGGCAAGATCTCGGTCGAAGCGGGCACCGTGGTGGGCGTCGCCGCTGCTGGTCTGGCCGGCGCAGGTTTGGCCTCGACCCCGGCAAAAAGCTCGAGCGATTCACCGGCCCGGAGCGTGAACACACGATCATCGGACGGCCCGCGTGCCTCCACCACCCCAGCCACCATGTGGAGGGCCAGCCGGCCACGCGCTGCCTCGTAGGCAAGATGGAAGGCAGTGCCTACCACCTTGACGCTGAACGGGCCGGCGTCGAAACGCCAGGAGGCGCCGGAGCGGTGGCGAACCTGGACATCCAACTCACCGTCGGCGAGCGCGACGTGCGACCCGCGCGCTTCGAGAGCCAGCACCTTCACCTGCGTGGCGGGCCCGACCTGGATTTCCGAGGTATCCGAGAACACCAGGCGGGCTGGCGTCGAAGTCCCGGTGTGAATGGAGTCGCCCGGACCTAGGGTGGCCCCCTCGACGACAAGGCGAAGCGGTCCGTCCGAACGTGCGGCCAGCCACCTTTGGCCCGCGAAGCCGAAAAGCAGGGCGGCCGCGGCCAGCGCGAAGCCGCGCAGCCACCAGCGCGAGGCGGGCGCCACGATGGGCACCGAAGGGCATTTGCAGTCGTCGAGCGCGCTCTCGAGACGTTGCCAGCCGAGATTGAGCTCCTCGGGCGAAACCTGCCCTATCCCGTTGCGGGTCGCGTCCGCGACCGCATCGACGATCTTCTGGGTGCGGCCGTCCGTCATCGGTTGCCTCCGGCGGACTTGGGCGGGGAGACGGCGGTAAACCGTGCGAGCAGCGCTTGGTCGCGGGCAACCGCGGTTTGAATCGAATGGAGGGACGCGACTAGGTAGCGCTTTACCGAGGCCAGCGAGATGTCGAGCCCGTCGGCGATCTCCCGCAGATCCATGCCTTCTACGTGGCGCAGGACGAAGACCGCCCGATGCTTGTCCTTCATGCCGTCGAGGATGTGCTGGATGCGCATCAGGGTGTCGCGCGCCTCGAAATCCGCGCCGCGGTCACCGCAGTCGTTCGTCATCAGCGCGAGTTGGGCGTGCGCTCGCTGCAGAACCTGGAAGTGACGAATTTCCTCGCTGATGACGCGCACCGCGACCGAGTAGAAGAAGGAACGCAGGGCCGAGGGCTTCTCCACCGTGTGCAGGCGACGAAAGACCCGCAGAAACACCTCCTGCACAAGATCATCGTGGTCGTGGCGCGCGCTCAATGTGCGGCGCAGCAATCCGTGCACCATCGGCGCGAAGCGATACCAGACTTCGTGTTGAGCCCACCGTCGCCCGGCCAGCGTCTCAGCCACAAGCGTTTCGTCATCCAGATCGGCAAAAGCGCGCTCGCCCGGACGCGCCGGGCCAGACGGCACCGCTCTAAGCATGACAGGTGCGGTGCCTGCCGGACGGGTTCCGGTCAAAGGCGGCCCTCCGTGCGTTCCATCTCGGGCACGGTTTCCATTGTGTCATAGGCGCGGCCGAACATGGGGGTGAAGAATGATGTCTCGGGAAGTCAAGCGTCGCAGCTTGGTCCCTGGTGCGCAGTGCGAGCGCGAGAGCGAAAAGGCTCAATTCAGTCACGTCCGACGCAAAAAACTCCGTGCGGGCCAGGCCAAAGCTAGGGTTTTGTCCTTGCTCGTGCCGCAAGTGATCAGGATGGGAGCAAACGGCAAGGTTGTCCGCCGCAACAACTGAGGAAAAACGGCACCGCAGGAACGGGACGAGCGCGGAATTTTCGCTTTGGACCCGAAGCGCGAAAAATTGAAGATGACGGTTGCTCGTTGCGGATGGCTGGCTCTTGCGTCGTGCTTGATCGTGGCCTGTCCGTCGAGCGGCGCGAAGGGCTGGCGGGCGACGCACTTCTGCCATTCTTGTCGTGGTACGCCGGTGGGATCGCGGCCAACACCACTGTTTTCAATGAGTTGTGTTGGCGTCGATATTGCTTTGCCTTCGAACAATCATGAAGGGAACCGCATGCGTTCGTACGCGCTCGTCAGCGTGATCCTCGCAATTGGTTGCTTTGAGGCCAGCGCCTTGGGACAGACCGCAGCAGCCCCGTTCACATCTGCTTCCAATGAGGTCCCGCAACTCACTGTCGCTGAAACGGCGCTGGTTGGAACGACCCTTGGCTCGTTTTGTGCGCCAATTACTGGCGACGCGCGTGACTGTCGTACTCAGTCGTTGCTTGCCGGGCTACGCCTCTCTGCGCGTTGGAGCCTCAGCAACGATTGGGCTGTCGGTATTTCCGGGGGCGTGGGCTGGCTGGGTTGGGACGACAATGTGCCCACCAAGCTGTGGGACATACAGTTCGCTGGCCGGTACTATCTCGGAACGGCGGCCGCATCCCGATACTGGCTCGATGCAAGCGCCGGTGCGGCTGCTTTGGTGGAGGATTGGCCCAGGTACGGGGCTGACAGCGGAGAGTGGTTCTCGGCACACACCTTCACTTCCTGGGCACCCACGGGAGCGCTGGCCGTCGGGCGCGATTTTGCCATCCTCCGACACTTCGGCCTCGCGCCCGAGATTCGGGTCCAGTGCTTTGGATTCAGCTTAGACGACTGGCTACAGCATGCGCCTCAGTACCGTCCTCAAGTACTGGTGGTGCTTGGCCTGAGCGTGGTGGCGTGGGGGTTCTATCGCTAGGGCCACCCCCGGCAGCAACACCCGACTCCCCGCGCATCGCCTGCAAGAATACCCGGGCGCGCATCGAGGCACTCCGGCGGCGTAGAAGAAGCACTTGAAGGTCCTACGCCCTGATCCATGTCGATTCCACGCTCGACCGCGCGGCTCTCGGACGGTAGAGAGAGCCTGTGGCGACGATGCCTGACCTCGCGGCATCTCTGGCGGCGCACACTCTCGAGCGCGCGGCCGCGGTCATCCTCGCCGACGCACTCGCTCTGGCGGCCGCGCTGCACTTGCCTGGTGGGCGCGATCGCCATCGTCGTCAGCTCGAGCACGCGATCGATCTCGCGAATCGCGTTCTCGCCGCGGCCGAAGAGGAGGGCGGGGAGGCGGGTACGGACACGGGGATGTACGCGGGCGCGCGTTCCACCTTGGTCAAGGCCCACGCCGCCCGCGCACGCGACGCCCGCCACGGAGCGGGCCAACTCTCGCTCGGCGCCCAGCGCGCCCCCACGTGCGAAGCGTGCGACGAAGGCTGGCGGCGGGTCGAGGCGATCGTCGCTGTGGCGGAGGCGTCGGCCTTCATGGCGGCGCGCATGGCCGCCGAGCTCGACAACAACTCTGCGTGGAAGGCAGCTCGGGCGGCAGAAGCGGCGGCACGCGACGCACGCAGGATCGTCGACGAGCGAAACCGCGCCTATACGTTCCATGCCGACCCTGGCTTCTCGTTTGGTGAAGGCTGGTACCTTGCAGCGGCGGCTGTCCTCGCTGGCGTCGCGATTCAGATCGAGCCCGACGAGCCGCAGACGTCGCAGGCGGAACGGTTCCTGCGCGACGCCGGCCTCAGCTCTAGGCTCCAGCCGTATCGCTCACGCCCGCGCGCGAACAAGCACCTCCCCGAGATCGTCGCGCGCGCCTTCCGCACCGACCCTCTCTCCGCGCAGCGAAAGCTCCGGGCCGCGTTCCTCGGCGACGCGCCGATTCCGCGGGAGGTCATCGATTGGGCCGATCGGAGGTTTGCCGGCGTTTCGGCAGGAAGGAAGATCCTCATCTGGGTCCGCTACAGCACGCACCATCCCACGCGAAACACGACGTACCCCGAGCTCGTCGAGCTTGCCCGACGAACGCTGGCGGCCAATTTCGTGCCCGTCCTGGTTGGCGACGCCGTCCGGGACGGCGAAGTTCCGGCGGGTGCCGTCGACATGACGCTCTTTTGGAAGGAACCCATCTTCCAAGGCGCCGACATGCGGCGCGCGCAGCTCCAATTCTTCGAGCATCTGAAGGGAGCGCACGGCCTGGTCGGCCAGCTAGGGGTCACCACCGCGGGCATGGATGGCCCCGCGCTGATGGATCTTCCGACGATGTACCTCACGGATGCACCTAACCTCCGGCTTGGCACCTGGGTTGGAACGGTCCCGGGTTACCGAGAGGTCGTGCGCGGCGAGGGATACCTCGAGCGCGTCAGCGACGGGTTGAGGCGATGGGCGGATGATGGCGAAACACCGAAGACCTGAATCTTGGAAACAATCTAGTGGCGAACCAGCGATACATCGCTGAAGCAGACCGTGGTGGCATCGGAGGCATAGAGGGTGAAAGCAACGCCTGCACCGGTATCGCTGTAGGTCGGGGTGAAACTGTGTGTGAACTGCGTTGCCGTCACGCCAGGACTGTCAAGAGTCGTCGAGTACACGCTAGTGTACGGCGACACGACATGGCCGACCTTCGCGGTGAAGCTACGGAGTGCCGAGGTCGTCGAGACGGTGTACGAAAAGGTGTAACCGTAGCTGGTGTCAATCGGAACCGCCAGCGACGTGTTGAGTCTGTCGGGCCATCCCAGGGTCGCGGACTCGTAGCTGGGTAGACTCACGCAGTAGGAGCTGCCCAACATCCCGTAGACCACGCCCACGGCGGCCTGGGTAACAGTCCAATAGGTGCCTCCATCCGAGAAGTCGCCGTTGGTGATAAGGTTGCTGCCGCCGCAGTTTCCGCCGTAGCAGGTCGAGGTACCGCAGGACGCGCCGCAGGCTCCGCAATTGGCGTTGTCAGTTTGCACGTTGGTGCAGATTCCTGCACATTCCTGGCTCCCGGTCGGGCAGGCACAGACGCCCGCCTGACAGGTTCTTCCATTCGTGCAAGGGATGCCGCAGACCCCGCAGTTGGCGTTGCTGGAGGTGAGGGAAACGCAGGTCCCCCCGCAGTCGGTCATGCCGGTCGGGCATTGGCAGACACCGGCCTGGCAGGTGTGTCCGCCGGCAGTCGAGCAGAGTGCACCGCACCCGCCGCAGTTAGCATTGCTGGTTTGCAGGCTCACACAGGCCCCGCCGCAGACTGTGGGTGCCGAAGTGCTACAGCACGTGCCCTTGTTGCAGTCGTTGGTGCAAGTCGTGCCACTCAGCCACATGCCGTTGTTCGCGCAGCTGACCGGAGTTTTTCCGTCGCAGTCGACTGATGCGGGCAAGCATTCGCCTGTGCATTGGCCGCCGGCGCAAACATATGGACAGGTCACATTCGAGACCGTCAGAAGATCGGGACCGCAGGTGACCTTGGTATTGGTGCCGGTGCAGTACGAATAGCCTGGCTGCTGGCTCGCAGGTCAGATTGGGATAGCAGGCGCACCCCAAATCACCCTGGGCGCAACCTCCGCTGGCATCACGAGGACCTGCTTGCTTCCCGCCGCCGCAGCCGAGCACGAACAGGTCAAGAGTTACATACAGAGCGTTCCCCATAGAATAGTTTTTGCAGGGCATGGTTGGCTCGAAATGGTAAGGGTCTAGGCACCGCCTTCGCGGCGCTCGGTCGCGGCTCGTGGTCCGCGATCGGATTGTACGCCAAATCGGGCCTCGAACGATCCTATGATCGATAGGCGGGCGCGAGAACTTCCTTGGCGAAGGTCTCGAAGGTAGTCGGCATGGGCACCACCGAACCGCCAGCCTCGGGAGCAACCAGTCCTTGGCCCGCGCCTCGATACATTTCCATGAACGCTGAGACTAGCGAGGGCTTCAAGCCGGCTTGCCTTAGCCCCTGTTCGACATCTCCGAACGACACCTGCACGTAGCGAACCGGCTTGCCGATAGCTTGTCCGATAATACCGACGAGTTCGGTCTGCGTGATGGCTTTGGGGCCAATCAGGTGGACGACGCTCTTGCCGGAAAAATCTAGGCGTTCGAGCCGACCGCCGGCGTAGCTACCAATGTCGGCGGGTGCGATCATCGGCACCGCGGCCTCGGCCGGCATAGCGCCACCGTAGACGCCTTGCGCCTTGACGGAGCCCAAGCCCATGAGCACGTTCTCCATGAAGAAACCCGCACGCAGGAAAAGCGCATTGAGCCCGGCGATCTTCTTCAGCCGTTCCTCGAAGTGGTGGAGCGCGACGATGGGGCCGGTGCCCTGGGTGTGGTGCGCACCTAGGCTGCTGAGGAGCACGACGTGGCCTACCCCGGTCGCTTCTATGCCGGCCGCTAGGGCGCCGATCACGCGATTCTGATAGGCGGGGAAATCGTCGGTCGCCATGTTTGGCGGAACCAGAAGGTAGGCGGCTTCGGCTCCCGAAAGGGCCTCGCGAACGAAACCCGCATTCTCGATATCGCCGACGCAGCTCTCCGCACCAGCCTTGGCCAAGCGGGCCAGTTTTTCTCGTTGCCGGCCGACCGCACGAATCTTCTTTCCCCTCTTGAGCAGGAAAGCCGCGGCGGCCCCGCCGGTATTTCCTGAAGCTCCAAAAATGCAAATCATAGGCATTCCTCCCTTTCTGTGAACGACCTAGACCGTGCTACCTGGGTTGGATGCTCGGAGGATGCCAATCGTGGCCGTGCGGCCGGACAAGCACGCAGGACATGGCCGCCCGCTGGCCTCGTGTTCTCGCATCCGGTTTGCCCGGGCGGCATGTCGCGTGAGCATGGGTCTTGCCGCATCCCTTGCGGCTACCGTAGTTGCCTTTGCGAACGGACATCTACTACTGCTTGTGCATTTCGTGTGTCACGGGATCGGTCGTGATACGCTGCGCGGTATGAAGCACATAGGCGCCGTGGCTTCCTTCGTGTTTCCCTTGGCCTTGGTGGCGCTGGCCGACTGCGGAGCCACACCGGCACCTGCGGTGGAGGCGAAGGTAGCGGCCTTGACCTTTCCGCCCACGGTTGACGGTGTGGACGCTCCGGTGTTCGGGCCCGCGCGCTCGGGCTGGTTACCGCGTGCCGCCTACGGGGGCTCATCGTTCTTCGTGGTCTGGCGGGACGATCGCAACGCCACCAGCGCGGTGGCCGCCGCCCGCCTGTCGCTGGCCGGGGAACTCCTCGATCCGGTGAACCTGATGCCGCCCAACCCGGCCGCCCAACGGGGCGACCCGGCAGTTGCGTGCGACGGGACGAGCTGCTGCCTGCTGGTCTGGGAGGACGGGCCCTATCCCAATCGGCAGATCCATGGTTTGCGCTTCGGCTTCGACGGCAAGGCGCTGGACAGCAAGGAGCTGGTGATCTCGGCGGCGAACAGTAGCAACGATGCGTTGGGCCCGGCGGTGGTATACGACGGAACGGACTTCGTGGTGCTGTGGGCCCAGGAGATGGGCTACTACTGGGTACTCGGGGCGCGGGTGTCCCCGGCTGGCGTGGTGAAGGACACGACGGCCAAGTACCTGGCGCATTCCACCTCGGACATGGGCAATGCGGTGACCACCCCGGCGCTGGCCTGGGACGGCACCAACCTGATGGCGGTGTGGCGCGAGTACCGTTCCGGGTACTCGGTGGTGGCCGGCCGGTTCACGCCCGATTTGGCCGCCCTGGATCCGAACGGCGTCGAGCTCGACTCGAACACGGTCAGCACCACGGTTCCCGCCGTGGTCTACGACGGCGACGGGGGATTTTTGGCGGTCTGGTCGGCGTACGACAGCACGATTCAGGGCAGCGCGATCCGGGCCCGTCGTCTGGACGCCACCACAGGCCAGCCTACGGGAACCGCCCTCGAGCTGGCACCGGCCGCTGCCAAACAGAGTGATCCGCAGGCCATTCTGGATGGCGAGCGCGTGCTGGTGCTCTGGGATCGCTGGCCGGGTGGAGTGGGCGACGTGGTCGGCGCCTGGGTGGACCGATCGGACACCAAGTCCGCCGTTGCCGACCTGGCAGCCCTGCCAGCCAGCCAGTGGAATGGCGCCCTGGCCAGCGGCCCCGAGGGCCTGTTGCTGACCTGGGCCGATCAGCGCAACGGGGGCAGCGCCATCTACGCGAGTCGCCTGGCCGCGGATGGCACGCGACGAGACGACACCGGCGTGTTGATGTCGCGCGTGCTCAACAAGGAACGCGACCCCGCGGTGGGCTCGAACGGCTCGGGCTACCTGGTCGCCTGGGTCGATTCGCGAGAGGGCAACGATCAGATCTACGGGGCGCGCCTGGACGGCAATGCAGCCCCCATCTCAGCCGAGGCCTTCGCCATCTCCACGGGAGCGGTGAACAGGTCCAACCCGACGGTTGCCAGTGACGGCACGGGCTACCTGGTGGCCTGGAACGAAATGGTGGGCACGGCCACACAGGTTGGTTGGCAGCGGGTGGCCGCCGATGGCAGCCTGGTGGGTACGGCGGGATCCCTGCCTCTCAACGACCTATACGAACCGCGGAGCGCTTTCGCGAACGGCGTGTACCTGCTGGTCGGCTCGAACTACACGGTTGCTCACGAAGTGCACGCGGCGCGTGTGCGCGCATCTGACGGTCAGTTGCTGGATGCGACGCCCATGGTCCTGACCACGGACACCGCGGGCGCGAGCGTCAGCTCGGACGGCACCGCGTTCCTCGTGGCCTGGGCCGATGCCAGCAACAACGTCGCCGGCGTCCGCGTGTCCGCCGATGGCAACGTGGGGTCACTGCTGAGCTTGTCCGCAGCAAGAACTTTCTATCCCCCGAGTCTTGCGTTCGGATTCGGCAACTACTTGCTCGTCTGGGACGACTCCACGGCCAGCGGTATCCTGGGCGTGCGCGTGGCGCCCGACGGAACACCGGTGGATACGACCAGCCTGCCCCTCTCGCCCGACGTGGCAATGGACGTCCAGTCGCAGCCGGCGGTGGCCTTCGACGGGCAGCGCTTCGTGGTCAGCTACGACAACCGGACGTACAACAGCTCCTACTCCGTCGTGGCCGAGAACCTCGTGGCCGCCATGGTGGGCAGCGCGGGCACGGTCACCGGGCGCGCCACCTTGCTTGCCCTGCCGGACCTGTTGCTGTCGCCCGTGCCCATGGTCGGCGGCGGCGACGGCCGAGCGATCTTCGCCACGGCGTCGCCGGACAGCCCGCTCGGCTATCCCATCGACCGGGTCCGCATCCACCAGCTGGGCGTGGCTCGTGTCGCCGTCGGTGGGCGGTGCTCGGCGACCTCGGATTGCAGCTCGGGAACCTGCGTGGATGGCGTGTGCTGCCAGAGCACCTGCGCCGGGGGCGCGAACGACTGTCAGGCGTGCAGTGTCCTGGCCGGCGCGGCACAGAACGGGGTGTGCGCGTCCGTGCCTGATCAGCGAGCTTGCGGCGCGGGCGGTACCTGCGCAGCCGGCGTGTGCGTGGGCCAGGTCGCGGACGCGGGACGGTCGGACGCGCGAGAGGTGGGCGCCGCTGATCTGGCGTCCGCCCGCGTGGATGCATCCCGCGACACGGCTCCCGGTCGCGACGCCGTCGGTGTCAGCGACGGGGCGAACGATGGGACGGTCGATCTTGGCGTAGCCACGGACAGTGCCCCGATCTCAGGCCGCGATGCCGGCAGCGACGGGGCGAACAATGGGACGGTCGATCTAGGCGCTACCATGGACAGCGTCCCGACCTTGGGTAGCGATGCAGGCGGCTCCGACCGGGCCGCAGATGCCCTGTCACCGGGTACCGCCGGGAGCGCGGACGCGACTGCCAGCAGCGATGCCACGGCTACGAGCGGATCGAGCAGTGGCTGCACTTGCCGTCTGGCATCGAGCAAAACCGGGCAGCTGCCCCTGCTGTCGATGGCTCTGGCTGTGCTGGCTCTCCTGCGTCGCCGGCGAGACTGACCGCCGGGTGCGTCCGTCGGGCGGGCTCTTCGGCGCCGCGGCTGGACGCAACTCTTCGATAACCTAGGCCAAGCGTTTCATCCCAGTGGCAAGAGAGCAGCTGTGAACGCTCGAAACCTGGCTGCTATGCACCTATGCCTGGCCTGCGAACCGGCGGTTGATGGAAGGTCGCTTCGGACAATGGCGGATCACCGGCTGAAAGGCAGAACCTGCGCATTCAGCAGCCGCCCCGCGACAGGCACGATTTGCGACTTGGGTGTCTTGGCGGCCATGTGGAGGTATCCGTGGGCAAGATGTCGGCTCTGACGAACACCCGCTGCCTCCTCTTCCATGCACAGAACATTGACGATCGCCAACGGCTGGTCGCACAAGCTGTGCACGGTCGTTCCGCCGACGCCCGGCTTGCCCTTTTTGTACAGAAACACCACCGCACCGACTCCCAAATCCAAGCTCCTGACGAGCCGTGAACCAGACAGTTCGGCCACTATGCGGGATTGGCGTTCAGCAACCAAGGCTTTGCCGGGCGGGCCAAGCTCCGAAGTGCCAACCGCGTCCAGTTCGCCTTCGATGCGAAGGGTTGCCGCTCTGCTCGTTGAGAACTTCATCTGTCTTTCTCCTCGGCTTCAGAATCTAGGACCTCTTATTGCTTTTGCAGAATGTCGTAGAAGCCTAGATACACTCGACCAGCAATGAACATGCCGTCCGGAAGGCTGCCTACCGGACCGCGCCTGGTTTGCGCATTTTTCGTGTCTTCGCCAGGCACGCGTCACGCGAGATCGCAACCAACGCAGCGATTTCCGCGCTCCGTTCCGGAAGACAGGCCCTCATCGTGCTGCCGTGCGCACTGTCATTCTCTCTGGCCCGAGCACCAACTGACGCACTTTCAGACCGCCGGACAAGGTTGACTGACAGCTTGTTTCCACCCGTGGGTAACGTCCGTTACCCGGAGGTGACGTCAGCGCATCTGTGCAGATTATTCATGGAGTTCGGACAGTGCGAAGTCCACCAGCGAACCTCCCGGTCGCGGGGTCGTGTCGTTCCGAGATCCCACCGGGGACTGGCGTCCGCTACTGGAACTTGATGTTGGTGAAAGTCACGTTGGGCGTACATGTGCCGCCGGGGGCCGTGAACTGCCACTGCACGCCCACGATTTGGCCCGCGGGTACTGTCGACCAGTTGCTCAAGCTCGAAAGTGTCGTCGACACCGTCGTTGGAGTCGCCGAGTTCGGGGGGCTCATGAAGTTCGCCTTCGCTGGGAAGTTGTAGCAGGTGGCGCCACCGTCGCTCTTGCATCCGCCGGGCGGGCTCTGCTCGGCCGGCCGCTGGTCGTAGATTTGGAGCTGCAGCTCGATCGCGCAACCGGCAGCGCTGCCGTAGACGTCCATCGAGATCTTCGTGAACGACGCCACCGTCACGCACGAGAAAAACTTCAAGCCACCGCCGCCGTAGCCGCCGTTCGAGGACTGCACCGAGCCGGTGAGGTGCAATCCAGGGGGGCTCCCTTCCACCTTCGCCGTGTTTATGGTCGCACCGGCGCCAGCGTACTGAAAGATGGTCCCGGTGAGCGTGCCTGAGCCCCACGTGGAAGTCGAGGCATTCCAGTCGGTGAAGCCAGTGATCACCCCGTTCACCGGTACGATCGCGTTCGCGCAGTTGTACGGAGCTACTCCAGTGGAAGAGGTTCCACCGGGCGAGTAGAATATGGAGAGCGCGATGATATCACGTCACAACCACGTTCAATCATTGCCACAGTATTTGAAGGAACTTTGTCATGCGCGTCCGTTGCTAGGCGGACAACGACAAGTCATCCATTACCTCACATCTGTCTTCCCCAACCCAGGCGCGTGCGAGGACGTTCCCGAGGTTTCCGTATGCATTGGCGGCATCCTCAAGGTCATTGAGGTTATTGCGCCGGTGATGTCCCGGGCGATGCGGTGGCGATGAACCCAGTCATCGCGGCCGCGCCACGGGCGCGCCGCACCTATGACCATGGACTCCGAGAGGGCAGGGCGCCGTCAGTCCAGAGTCGCGTCCGCAGCTTCCCCGTCGAGGACAAGGGTGCCGTCATCGGATGCGTCCCACTCGGGTCCATCGGCTCCCTCAGTTGAATCGCTGGCAACATCAGGTACGTTCTGAATCGTGTCGACGGCTTGCGCATCGACCGCCGCCGTGTCGACGGCTTCCCCATCAAGGATGACCACGCTGGCATCATCCGCAACACTCCCGGGCTCATCAATCCGATCGGGAGGAGATTGGACGTCCTCCACGACGTCCGGGAAGGTCTGACTGTCAGGAGCCGCATCAGAGGTCAGCGCGGGACCGTCGTCACGAATGCGAAGATCGCGCGGTGCCTCGGCGTCGCGAAGAACGTCCACGCCTGTCCCATCGAAGGGTTCCACGCCATCGACGGCCGCCGGTTGACTGTCGGAGCCCTCGTCCTGAGCATCCACGCTGGCGTCGTTGCGTGCAGCATCCCGGGCCCCACTATCACGTGGCAAGACATCCATCTCTGGAGGCTTGCGGTCTGCGGGCATGTCCGACGGCCGGTCCGGCGCCGTCGTTGTGGTCGCGTCTTGGGGCACGGACGCATCGGTCGGGGATTTCCCCTTGCTGTAGGCCGGGTTGGGTTCGCGGCAACCCAACCCAACCAGGCCAAGGAGAAGCCCTGCTGTCACGAAAGAGATCCGACTACTTTTCAAGCTAGCCCTCCACCTTAGGGGTTGGCTGATTGTACCAGTTGTGGTGTTCACCAGGCTCATTCCTTTGTAGGATGTTATGTCCATGCTGACCTTGCCGCGTTTGCTTCTGTGCCTTGGCGTTGTGATCCTGGCCGCACCCGTCGCCCGCGCCCAAAAAAGCGAAGCCCCCGGGGCCCAGCGGGTGGCCGTTGCTCGCCTCGATTTCGAGGGAAGAATCCCAGAGGGGCTGCAGGATCTCTTCGCCCAGCGCCTGGTCGAGGGGTTGTCCGCGGCGCGTTTCGAGGTTCTCGGGGGCAAGGATGTTCAGCAAAAGCTCGCGCAGGGAGACCCAGCTCTTCGCACTTGCCAAAACGCCTCGTGCTACCCCGCCATGGCTAAGGTCCTGGCGTCCAGCTACCTCATCAGCGCGCACGTCGCCGAGAGCAACAAGACCTACACTATTCTAATGGAGATCATCAACGGTCGCACCGGCGGCGTGTTGGCCAGCAACCGCGAGCGCTGCG
>PMJO01000237.1 GCA_003158455.1 Myxococcales bacterium
CGCGCCACAATACGCCCCCGCGCCCTATCCTGCGCCCGCAACTGCGCCTCCGCCGGAGACGGGCCCAACCACTACCACCGCGCAAGTGCCGCCTCCCGTGGAATCCTCCGGCAGCGGTAGGAAGACCGCGGCCTGGGTGTTAGGCGGGGTCGGCGTGGTAGGGGTAGCCTTGGGTGGCGCCTTCACCTATCTCGCTTTGTCAGATTTTTCCGACGTCGAGAAGAAATACGACCCTTCCAAGGACAGCCAAGGCAAGACCTGGGCGAAAGTTCAATGGGTCGGCTACGGCGTGGGTGCCGCCGCCATAGTGACCGCGGTGATCCTTTTGGCCACGGGCAAGGACGCGCCCAAGTCAGTCGCGCTTACGCCTGCGGTAGGGCCGGGCATGGCTGGCGCCGCACTGAGCGGCAGCTTCTAACCTAAGGACGACGACATGAAGCGAGGCGATTTGGTTCTCTTGGTTCTCTTGGTCAGCTGCCAACCGAACTTCCAAAACGGCAAGACCCTCTGTTCCGACAAGCAGGAATGCCCCAGCGGTTTCGTTTGCGGCAATGACGGAACCGACAATTTCTGCTTTGACAACAAGATTGCCGGATGTCCAAGTGGATACTTCTACTGTGCGAGTTCGGGAGTCTGCAAGGTATCGCTTACGCAGTGTTCGACCACTTCCACGGGCAGCGGCGGCTCCGGAGGCTCGAACGGGTGCGTCCCGACAGCCGTGACCTCTGCTTGTAGTTCCGCAGCCAGTTCCAGCACAGATCCCTGCGAAATCTGCCTTGCGAATCAATGCTGCGGCCCAATGACTGCGTGTGCGAACGACACGAATTGCAACACGAATTATACCGGATCAGCCTGGAATGCGTTTACTGCATGCGGTTCCAACTGTTGCCTGGCGGCTTGCGCTTCGTCCGGCGGGCAGGGAGGCTCGTCCGGCGGCACCGGGGGCTCGTACGGTGGCAGCAGCGGGTCGACATGCCCGGCGTCTGAGCTGCCTGAGGCTGGCGGCACCTGCAACGTTTTTCCCGTCTGCGGATGTCCTACCGGCCAGGTCTGTTACCCCAACACGAAGGCTACCGGGCTGAAGTGTTTCCCGTCGGGTGGCTTGGTGGAAGGCGCGGACTGCAGTTCAGGAAAAACCTGCGCTTCCGGCTCCGGGTGTTTCGGCGAAATTTGCTCCAGGTACTGTCAGTCCGACTCCGACTGTCCGGCGGTTGATGGTGCTCAGGCCTGTGTCCAAACTACTTGGTCAGCCGGCGTGGATATCACGGGCGTCTTGGTGTGCTCCCGCGTGTGTGATCCAGTTTCCCCCCAGAATCCTCGGAGTCCGCTGCTGGCCTGTCCCGCGGGATTCGGATGTAACTCGTGGGGTAAGTCCTCCCCGGGAGCCAGCGACTGCGAACAGCAGTCGGGCAGCGGCGTCGCAGGCTCGACTTGTACCACGGACAGCGATTGCAAACCGGGGTACTACTGCAGCAATGCGGGCAATTGCATGAAGTACTGCTTCACGGTTGCCGATTGCCCGACCGGCAAGCTGTGCACCTATTCCACCTCGACGGATAACTACGCCGGGACTACTCAAGTCGGCTACTGCAAGTGACGGGTTGACTCACCCGCCGCGCAGGTTGCGTTCGGCGTGGGCAAGGATTTCGACCAGGCTCTCCAGGGCCGCCTCGCTGCCCGGCACGCCATGGGTGCGCTGGGCGATCTCCTTGGCCAACAAAGCCAGGAGGTAACGAAGGCGCGCTTTCGCGTCGCTGTGCAAGGCAACGTAGTCATCGTGACTGGCGTTGACCTGCCAGCGCCGGCCATCGAAGCGGCTGCGCCAGGTCGCGCCGGCGTCGTCCACCAGCTCGGGCTCGGGAATGCCGAAGCCGAGACGGACACTAGGCTCTTCGGCCTCGATGATGACCACCGCGGCTTCTCCCCGCGCCCTGTGCTCGCCCTGCCGGCCCTCGGCGACCAGGGAGAAACGACTGCCTGCTCGCGCTTCGGCCGAGGCCAGCACCGCCGGCCGCCGGCCCTCGCCCACGATGGACAGCACGGGCGAGGCTGTGCTCCAGGCGATATCCACCTCGCCCAGCACGCGCCGGCCCGATTCATCCACGCCTACTGCCAACACGCGGCGCTCGCGGCCGGGCGCCAAAGTGATTTCGGGTGGCGAGATCCTGATGGCGGCAAGCGGCCCGGGTGGAAAGAGATCCAAGGTGCGATCCCGACCGGGCGGGGATTCGCCTTGCTCTTCGCCCGTGCCGTCGCCGGCAGCTACCTCGGCGCCACTGGGCGCGATCCCGGCCTCGGCAGCGTCCCGCAGCTCGGCCTCGCTGCTCGCCACCGCCGGCAGCTCGTACTGCGGCAGTCGGTCGCGCAATCCCTTGAGGGCGCGCCGCAGGTCCTGCACCACCTGCCGGCTGGTCGCGGCTCCCCGCTCGCGCTCCAGGCGCTTGAGCTCGGCCTCAAGCAGGGGCACGACCCCGTCGAGCGCACGCACAAAGGCCTCGGCGGCGGCATCCGGCGCCACGCCCCTGCGCGTGCCCGGCGGCACGGTGAAACCAGGAAAATCGATCAATCCGGCCAGTTCACGTCCGATCCAGGGCGGCCGGTCCAGCCCCAAATTGCGCAACTCGCCCACGTCGTCGGCAACCAAAGTCCCGGCGCAGCTCACCTCCAGCGCCGGGCGTTCGAGACCGCGCGCCAAATAGAGCTCGATCCGAATTGGGGGATGCCCGTCGACCGGTATCTCCGGCGGCAGGGCGAGAGACTCGCCGGTGAAACGCCGGGGCACCACCGAAAAGCGCCGCGGCACCGGCCCGCGCGCCATGCCGTCGAAGATCTCGATCGACACGCCGCTGGCCAGGATCGCGCCGCGCAGTTCGGCGGCCAGGTATTCCGTCAGCCGACGCGCGCCCAGCATGCGCAAGGCCGAGTCGTGCAGCTCGGAGACCACAATCTCGGTGAAAGTCTCCTCAGTCTCCAGCGGCATGCGATCGCGCAGGATCTCAGCCCTCTCCTGATCCTCCACCAAGTGCAGAAGCCACACCGCAGAGCCACGCACGCGGGTACGGATGTCCATGCGCCGACCCACCGACCAGAAACCGAGCAAGCCGATGCCGTACTTGCCCGCCACCACCTGATCGTGGCGCTCGCGCGGCGACAGCCCGCGTTTGCGCGAGTGCCCAATCTCGG
Organism: Myxococcales bacterium; assembly: GCA_003158455.1. Taxonomy (GTDB): domain Bacteria; phylum Myxococcota_A; class Polyangia; order Fen-1088; family Fen-1088; genus Fen-1137. The sequence goes on from PMJO01000237.1 coordinate 3,184, forward strand.
TCACCAGCGCGCTCAATGCCTCCTCGCGCCCCAGCTCGGGCAGCACACCCTCGCCGTCGTCGCGGATGATGAGCGCGGGCGCGTGACGCACGCGCCGGCGGTCGATGCGCACCGTGCGCGCGTGGGCATCGATTGAGTTTTGCACCAATTCGGCCACCGCCTTGCGTGGATCGCTCTGGCTGCGCGCCAGCCAGCGGATCAGGTCAAAGGGATCCGCCGGCTTGAGCTTGACACTGTGAGAAGCGCGGGCGTGCATGGGTGACATGGTAGCCGAGTCGAAAATCTACCCGACCTTGCGACAGGAGAGAAGCTAGCTTCTTCACCACAGAGAGCACATCGCAGCCTGACGGCCGCAACCAAAGGGATCAGTCCGGTCCCTAACCAAAACCCGATCCGCGTCGCCTCCATGGCCGACGGTGGCGGAGCCGGCCCATGGCGATCTCGTTCTTCAAAACCTTGCCCTTCGTCAGCAGGCACCAGTGGCCACACGGTCGGCAAGCAAGGCGCGCTCTGCGGTGCTGCCCGGCTGAGCGTGCAGGCACGATCATCGATCGCGGATCCAAACGATGCTGCGGCCGCCGCGGTTGTTGCGCGCATAGTTGGGAATCGCGATCATCGGGGTCCCGTCGGCGAATTTGCCCTTCAAGGTCATGACCCCGTCGAGCAGCGAGCTGTTGAATTCCACGGTGATGGGTTCGGTCGGGTTCAAGACGAGAGCAGTGATGTCGGGGACTTTGTGGTCCGCCGCCTCGATGTTGTAGATCATGGGGCCGTATTTCAGGGCAACCCGGCCGACATCGGCGGCGACCTGGTCGAGCGCCTTTAGGCGCTGGACGCCAAGCGGGACTTTGAAGTCGACGATGTCCCCGCTTGTCCAAGTCCGGCACAAAACCGCGTAGCCTTTCTCTACGGTGGACGTGATAGCAACGCCGTTGACCGCCAACCCGGTGAGACCTTCCGACGCGGTACTGCTCGTGTACAGGGTGCTCGGGGCCCAATCTGGAACCCGAATCCTGATTGCGAAGGCCGTGGGCGTGCTCGGATTCAATTTGATGGAGACGTCGGAGTCCCATGGATAGTCCGTGGACTGGATGACCTCGACCGAGATGCCCGCCACATTCTCGATCGTGATGGTGCTGCCGACGAAGAGGTTGATGTACAGGCTAGTGTTCGAGGTGGCATAGGCCCATCTCGGAATTCCGAGGAGGGTACGGGGGATGTTGCCGACGCAGCAAGGGCAACTGTGCCAATCCCCGCGTCCATCTGTCTGGTCGAGCGGATTGGTGTAGCCAAACTTGTCCCCCGCGAGATTCACGGATCCGAGCACGCTGTAGAGGGCCATCTCCATCAGGGCGGCATAACGCGATTCCTTGTGGGCCAGGTTCATGTTGCGCTGGAAGAACAGCATCCCGGACGAGCTGCACGACTCGCAATACGACTTGTTGGGCAGGGAATAGTCGGGGCCGAAGCCCTCTGAGGTATCGCCGCTCCCGATGCAGCCGTTGACGTACATGTTCCGGTTCACGAGGTCGTCCCAGATCTTGTCGACTGCGGTCAGGTACTCGGGGCTGTTCGCAGTCATGGCCACGTCGGCCATGGCCGAATATTCGTAGGCGGCCCGAACCGCGTGCCCTTCCGCCTTCGTCTGCTGTAGCGGCGGCTTGTCACTTTGGTCATAGGTTCCACCACCGCCGCCGCTGCTGCGCGAATCGAGGAGGAACTTGGCGAGACGGGCGTACTTATCGCCGGCACCCGCGCCCTCCTCGGCAGAGACGAAGCGGGCGAAGCGAGTCATTGCCTGTTCCATGTTTTCATGGCTCTCCCACCAAGTCTTCTTGGGCGCCGGCCCGAGGTTACTTTCCCAACAGTCGGCCAGCTTCTTGGCCGCCTGATACAAGCGCGCGTCGGTCCGATTGGTCATCAGGTAATGCGCCATGGCCGCCTCCAGGAAGTAGCCGCCAGTGTAGCCTTCGTGCAAACCCCGGTTGCTATTCCAATGGGGCAATCCGCCGAGAGTGAGGTAGGTCTGCAGGTATCCGTCCTTCTCTTGCGCACTCAGGATCTTGGGAATCCAGTCCTCCAGCGTGCTCTTCATCTTGGCTTGCGCGGCCGTGATCTCAGCGTCCCCCTCGGGATCCACCATCAGCGCCTCGGACATGGCCTCCACGGCGTTGTGCACGTAGGCGTTCGACCACGGGGCGCTCGAAGGAACGTGCCCGGCGGCCGGTTGCCCGGCCAGCTTCTTGCCGGCTTCCACGAAGTTCTGGATGCCGCCCTCGGGAAGGTTCACATCCGAAAGCTTGGCGACGACATGCGGCAGCCACACGGTGAGTTGCTTCTTGAGCCTGGCTTTCCACAGAGGGCTGCTGACTTTGAACGGGCGAGGAGGCACCGGATCGAGATAGGTCGCCTCGACGGCGGAGCAGCCTGGCCCGCCGGCGTTACCACCGGCTGCGCTTCCACCGATGACAGTCTGTCCGCCCACGCCAGTGCGACCTCCGGTCCCTATGGCGCCCCCAGAGCCACTTCCCGCAGACCCAGTTGCGCCGCCAATCGTTCCGCCGGTTCTGGGTTGGCCTCCGAAACTGGTCACGCCGCCGGAACTCTTGGCACCGCCGCTTCCATCGCTTGTGGCTTGGCCTCCGGAACCGGCCGCGCCGCCAGAGCCCTTGGCACCGCCGCTTCCATCGCTTGTGGCTTGGCCGCCGGAACCGACCACGCCTCCGGAGCCCTTGGCGCCACCGCTTCCGTCGCTTGTGGCTTGGCCTCCGGAACCGGTCACGCCGCCAGAGTTTCTCGCGCCGCCCTTTCCATCGCTTGTGGTTTGGCCGCCGGAGCCGCTCACGCCGCCGGAGCTCTTCGCACCGCCCTTTCCTCCGTTGCCGGAAGGGCTCGAGCCCGAGCAACCGAACACCGCGGCCGAGATCCAGACCGTGCAGGCCAGAAGAGCCAACCGCGAATCCAGTTCAGCGCGCTGCATGAGGTACCTCCTTGCGGGGGATGGTTGGGATTCTCAATAATTCCCAGGAACAAATATTCTGATCACAGTTGCATTCGCCGTCGGCTCGATGGTGCCGTCGTTTCCAGCGAGCCGCAACGCGATGCGGGCGAAGAAGGCTTGCAGGTCGTTGTCCGGCAAGTCGTAGACGGCCAACCCTGCCATTTGAGCGGACCTGTGTGTGAAATCAATCCCCACGGGCGGCGTCGCCCGGGTGGCATCGGGGCCGGGTCTGACGCCCCGGCCCCGCGCCCCGAAGCTAGGTGCCATCGCACCTTCATTGGCATCGGTCGTCACCATGCCTGGTCACGCCTGCCGTCCCAAGCTGCTCATCTTCACGATTTCATGCGAATCTCAGTGATGCCTTTCTGGACGCGACGGGATCGGAAAGGGAAGGGTCGGGCTTGACTATCCTGGCCCCTACTTCCCATCCGATCTCTGTGTCCCCTGTGGCGAAGCAGCCAGCCCAGATTGCCAGGCGATGCGTTCCAGGAAATCGCTGGCGCGCAGGCGATCCGATTCGAGCGTCGCCTGATCCCGCAGGCCTTCGTAGATGCGCAGAGCGAGGGGAAGATCGTCGGCCAAAAACGCTGACTCGCCGTAGAGCCTGCGGCATTCCTTGGCAAAGGCCGGCTCCAGCGGCACGGCCAGTCCCGGCCCATCCAGGGGACAGGCCCGGGCCAGCGCAGCGAGGGCCAAGTGCGGATCCCGCCCGGCGAGCTGACGTCCAACCAGATAGGGCCCCAGCGCCTCCTCCGGGTGCAGGCGGGCAAACTCGTCCATCAGAAAAACCACCAGGGCCGGGTCGGTCGCGCGCGCAGGACCATCACCAAACAGCGCGCGGCCCAAGGAACGGCGGGCGCCATCGTCGGCCAGGGCGCGCCGCTTTGCCCAAGCCGTGCGCAGCTCGTTCTCGTCGGTGGCCAGCGCCAGGCTGCGCTCTTGCACCAGAGCCACTTCGGCGAATCGGCCGGCGTGAAACTCGATCACGCCTATCAGGTTGGCGGCCCGGGCGCGCAAGGGCCAGGTCAGCGATTCGTCGTCAACCATCGGTAGGGCCAGAGCCAAGGCCTGGTCGGAGGCGCCGGCTGCCGCCACAGCCTCAGCACGATCCAACCGGTATGAAGGCTCGTCCGGCTCGTCCCGGCACACGCTGTCCAGCAGATTCGCCGCCATCTCCGGCATGGATCCCATCCACTCCCGCGCCTCGGCCACGCGTTCGGCCAGCTCGCGCGCGCAGACCTTGTGAAAGATGGCGGGCCGACGAAAGCGCTCCTTGGCACGTGCCTCGTCCCGCGCTTCCAAGGGCTGGGTTTGCAAGAAAGCCCGCCAAGACTGCTCCAGCTCGGCCAGGGAGAGGCCGTACACGGAAAGAAAATCTCCGGCCGAGCGGTAGGCCGCGCGCAGCTTGTCCGCCCCGAAGCGATCGAGCAGAAAACGACAGAACGAGCCCGCCAGCACATAGGCGCGCGCGCCCGACTCGGCGCTGAACCCCGCGCCCATGACCCGCGCCAAGGACGGCGCCTGGCCCAACCCGATCATGGCCCGGGCCTGCTGATGCAAAGTCGCGCGCCCCTCGGGATCGCCAAAATCCGCGGCCTCGGCCACGCCTTCGATGAGGCCGGTGCTCAGGTGGGGAACCGGCAGCGGTCCCCAAAAGCGCCACGCCAGCGCCACCCCGAAGACCGAATCACCAAACCCGGCGGCAAAGACATGGGCCAGCTCATGGCGCAAATGGGATGCCGGAAAGCGCTCGGCCTGCACGTAGATCTCGCGCCGCCAAGGCTTGGCAAAAAGCGTGGCGCCGGCGCCGACCAGATCCTTCTTTGCCTGCGCAGAGGAGAAACGATAGACGGTGATCGGTGTGCGCGGCTCGCTGCCGAAGATGGCGTGCAACTGATGGTAGCGGAACTCCAGGTCGTCCTGCGCAAGCCGGATCTCGGCGGGCGTGTCGGCAGCCGGATCGCTCCACATCACAAAATGCTCGTTCTGCGTCCGCCGCGACAACGCGCGGACCAGATCGGCTCTGGTCAAGTGAAAGCCAAGCTGGGCGCGAAACCCGAACCAAAGCAGCGAGCCCATCAGCAAGGCGAGGGCAGCTCCCAGCCACCGGCCCAGGGTCAGCCGCGACGGGAAAGGGCGCCAAGCAAGCGTCGGCGGCCCCGCCTCGTCCGGTTGTCCACCCCGGCTGAAACAACCGGCCAGCACCAGCGCCGTGGCAATCCAGGTCAGATTGGCCAGGCGGAACCACAGCAGGCGCGCGGAGGGGCGCAGACCCTCGTCATAGATCGGGCCGGGGAAGTACCCGCCAAACGGGTCCAGGGCAAATATCGGCGGGTCCAGGTAGAGTCGAAGCATGGCCCACGCGATCGATACGGCTGGCAGCATGAGCGCGAGCAACCGCCCCAGGCGCGGTCCGCGCACCAGCAGGGCCGCCAGGACGCCGGCGGGCGCAGCTACCAGCACGCTGGCCACGGGAAGCAAGGCATAGAAAGCCAGACCCACGGGCAAATTGCAGTTGCGCACCCGCCAGACGTTTGCCAGCGACAGCAGCAGGGGCGCCGCCAGCAGCGCCAGACCAGCCGCCAGCGCAGAAAAAACCAGCGTCCGCAGCGACACCCGCTGATGCGCGCGCCGGGCCGCTGTCACCGCGCCGTGGCCCACATCGGCTGCGGCAAAGGCCGCGCCCAGACCGACTACCAAGGAAAAATCGAAGCCCAGTAGGTCGAAAAGCGGGACAAAGTCGAGCGCCAGCGCAGCCAGCGCCAGCACGCCACCCCAAACCAAGGGGCGCAGGCCGAAACGGAGATTGATCCAGGCGGCGGGGCGTGCAACGATCACGGCTGAGATACAGGATGCCGCAGCCCCACGAGCGCCGCCAGGAGGAACGGGCCCCCATCGAGCTCAGGGTCGAATACCAGCGTCTCAATCGCTTCTTCTACGACTACACGAGGAACATCTCCAAGGGCGGTACCTTCATCCACACCAAGAAGCCGCTCGATGTGGGAACCCAGTTCCTGTTCAAGTTGCTCGTGCCCCATCTGGACCAGCCGTTGGTCCTGCTGGGCGAGGTGCGCTGGGTCTTGCACGAGGGCGAGACCCGCCAGGACGATGATGCCGGCGAGTTCAGCACACCCGGCATGGGAATCCGTTTCATCTACAAGAACGCCGATCAGCAGGAAAAGGTCGAGCGTGAGGTAGAGAAGCTCATGGTGCAGAGCCTGGGCCCGCGCATCTACGCGCACTTGTACGACGCGGGCGACAAGCACGAAGATTGAGGGACTGTCCCACGTGACCCGTCGGCTCAAACAGCCGAGGGCCGACGATCCGGGCCGCTGGCGGCGTCGGGCCTGCGCTTCCGGTCCTCAAGTACATCAGTACATTCCGGTCCGGCGATGCGCGCGGCGCAGCCGCGGGGTGGGCAGGGTGGGCTGTCCGTCGCAAGTCGGCCCTCCTTGCCAGCAGCCCGGCTTGTCGGCCGGCTTTCTGACGGGTCATGTGGGACACACCCAAGATTGATACCGTGGACGACCGCCGGTCTCCGCTACCGTGCGGTTTTGCGGCGCAGGATCTTGAGAAACTTCTCGCGATCGGTGGCGCCGAATTCGCGCGCCACCAGCAACGCCGCCGCGAACACCAGCCCGGCCAGGGCCATGGCCGCCCCACCCGCCACGATGCCTGAACCGGGCACCAGGCGAGCCGCGCCCACCGCGAGAGCCGCCGCGAGCAGCACACGCAACGCCGACAGGGGCGGCAGCCCGGCACCGAAGCGCCGCCACAAATACCCGAGAGCCGCGAAGAAACCGACCAGCATGCCCGCCGCGGTCGACGCGGCTGCCGCCGACAGCATGGCCGGGCCCGCAGCGGCGCGTGGAACCAGGGTGAAAGCCAACCCAGTGCCCGCCGCCAGGGTGACTGCCACCAGCGCCACCGCGACATAGGGCCGACCCGACGCCGTCACGATCGAGCCCGCAATCGACAGGAGCGCCAGCGCGACCACGCCTGCCGCCAAGATGGGAAGGGCTGCGGCACCAGTGCCATAGCCAGCCGGATAGAAGATGCGCAACAGGGTTGCGGGGCGTGCGCCCAACACCACGGCCATGGCAACGCCAATAATCAGCGCATAGCGAAGCGTCTGCCGCACATAGGCCCGGGTGGCCTCGCGATCCTCGGCAAAGGTGGAGCGTGAGACCAAGGGAAAGATGACGAAGGTCACCACCAGTAGGGCCTGGTAGGGAAGCAGCGCCAGACTGCGAACCGCCTCGTACACGCCCACCAGCGCGTCGGCCTTGCTTCCCTGCCCCGAGAGCGCGGCCCCGGCAAAACGCCGCAGCAGGAGCGAGTCGTAGCTCAGCGCCAGATTGATGAGCCCGGTGTAGGTTACCGCGCCTCCCATGAACACCAGCAGGCGCGCGGGCGAAAAGCGGCCTTGCCCGGGGTGCAGCCACATCTTGCGGCCGGCCACCAGCATGATGACCAGAGCTGCCGCGATAAACCCGGCGAACGCCCCGGCCACCGAATGACCCGTCAATCGCCCCAGCGCTGCGCCAGCAAGCAGCAGAACCGTCTTGGTGATGGAAAAGCCGACGTCGAAACTTGCCTGCACGTGAAAGCGGCGCTGGCCGTTGGCCGTGCCCACGAACACGGTATAGAAGGCGTATACCAGCGGGATGGCCGCGGCCAGCCGGAAGAGCGAGGTGTGCTCGGGGGCATTCACGAATCCGGCCACCAGTGGGGCCGCCAGAAAAAAGGCCACTGCCACCGCCACGCCCAGCACGCTCTGCAACTTCAGCCCCGCGCGCTGGACCGCGCCCGCCCGGGCGTCGTCCTCGGCGGTGAACTTGGACACCGACTGGATGGTCCCTTGCACGATGGTGTTGTTGACGATGGAGATGGCGTTGTTCACCACCGAGAAGGCGCCGTATTCGGCCAGGTCCACCACCCGCGCGAGCAGGAACTTCTGCAAGGCCCCGAACACCATGAATGAGGCCTTGGCGAATCCGATGAACAGCACCCCGTGGCCCACCTCGACGGCACGGTCGGGCTGGGTAGTCTTGTCTGCTTCAGTCACGGCCGCAGGTTACCTGTCTTTCTGACAAAGGCGCGAACAAGCCGACAACGCGGAGAGCCTTTGAGGACAAGAAGCTGTGGAAACTGGCAGGTGAATCCGGCCATAGTGGGCGCCCATGATGTCTTGGGCACGCAGAAGCTTCAAGGGCCAGCCGGTCTGGGTGCGGGTGGGCGCCGACCAGCGCCCGGTTTTGGACAGCGAAGGCCGGGCCGAAATGAAGTACCGCCAGGAAGATGGCAAGAGCTACCGGCCCTCGCCCAGTAACTTGGTGCCGCTTGCCGAGGAGGCGAGCCCGCCCGCGCCGCGTGCCGAGCCCCGCCCGCGTCAGGTGCGCGCTCCCCGAGCCGCATCGGCATCCTCTGCGCAGCCTCGGGCGCGCTCTGCGTCCAGCACCGACGACCACGATCCCAGCACGATTCATGTGTGGACCGACGGGGCCTGCTCCGGCAACCCCGGCCCCATGGGCATCGGCATCGTGGTGCTGGCCGACCGCCAGCGCGCGGAACACGGCGAGTATCTGGGCGTCGGCACCAACAACATCGCCGAACTGACCGCCATTTCGCGTGGGCTCGACTTGGCGGCCCAGCTCGCGCCCGATCGAGCCCGGCCCATCCGCATCTACAGCGATTCAAGCTACGCCCTGGGCTTGCTGGGCAAGGGCTGGAAGGCCAAGGCCAACCAGGATCTGGTGGCCAGCCTGCGCGAGCAACTAGCGACTTTTTCCCGGGTAAAGCTGGTCAAGGTAGCGGGCCACGCCGGCGTGGACCACAACGAGCGCTGCGACCAACTCGCCCGGCAGGCCATCACGTCGCGACAGAATGCCTGATGTGACTAGCTGTGACAGGCGTTGCAGGCGACGGGGTCGATGAATCCGGCGGCCGGTCCGCCGTGTTTCTGACCGTGGCAGGGCGCGCAGGGGTCGGCCGACTGGGGAACGTGGCTGGCCGGCGCGCCGTTGCTGCCGTGGCAACCGGCGCACTGATACGGCCAGTCAGTCGACCTCATGGTGTGGCTGCGATCGTGACAGCCAGAGGTCCAGCAGTCGGGCTGCTTGCCGTAGCCGGGATGGTCCGCATCAAGCTGGGGAGCACATCCGCCCAGAGCCAGCAGGGTCGCGAAAAGCGCTATCTGTCTGAACGCCATAGTGTGTTCCTCCAACCACGCAAAATCCGACCGCTGCGGTCTTCTATAGGTGTAGCGTAGCAGCCCGCATGGCACTTTCCACACCTACCCGCCGGGGACCCCAAAGGCCTCGAAGGTCAGCAACGTGTAGGTTTCGCGGATGTGCGGAATGGGGTGGATCTGCTGCTCGATCAGCCGACCCACGCTGTCCACATCGTCCACGTACAGCTTGACCAGCAGGTCGTACTGCCCGCTGATGCTGTAGGCCTCCGAAAAACTCTCGATCTCGGCGATGCAATTGGCCACTTCGGTCACGTGGCCAGGGTCGGTCTTCAACATGACAAAGACTGCTCGCATTGGTTGAGTCTACCCTGTTTCACACTAGATTGGATCGGGCCAATGCGACAGTCCGATGCGGTTGCCCTCGGGATCCTTGCAGTAGATGGTGAAGGCGGTCTGCTGGTAAAGCGGCACGCCGGCGCGGGCAAGACGATCGATCCACGCCTGGCGCTCGGCGCGCTCGATGCGCAGCGCGAGCAGATGCAGACCCGAGGCGTCCGGGGCGAGCGGTTCGCTCTGGTTCGACGACTTCTCCAGCGCCAGAAACGCGCCCGCTCCCAGGTCGAGCCAAAGCGAGCGCTCGCCCGAACCATCCTGCGCTGGCCAACGCCGCAGCACCACAAGACCGAGCGTCTGCACAAAAAAATGCTCGGCGCGCGCCAGGTCAAGAACCTTGATGGCAATGTGGTGCACGGCGGTCGGACGCGACACGCTAGGCACTCTACACCTTGGAGAATCGTTCGTGCTCCGGGCCGCCAAGTTCGCTAGAAACAAGACGACATCGCGCGATGCGGTTCGCAAAAAAGCAACTTCTAGACGAAGACAAACGAATTGGCCCTCGCCCGCCAGCACGCGACTCTCCCCTGAACATGGATGTAAGAATGTGCAACTACCCACTAGCGATGGCAGCATTCACCGCTATCTTCTCCACCCTGGCCTGCGCCAGTGATCCCCCCGCGATCGTGCCCTGGACTCCCCCGCCGGTGGACTCGGCCGCGCCCGCGGGCTCGCCGGTGGCTGTCCACGGCCAGCTCAAGGTCGTCGGAACCCAGCTCCTCGACCAAGCTGGCGCGCCCGTCCAACTCAAGGGCGTGAGCGGCACTCGGTTCGACTGGGAGAGCCGGCCCTTTGCCCAGAGCAAGCAGGGACTGACGTTCATGCGCGACAACTGGAATCTGTCGGTGATCCGCGCCGCAATTCCCACCACGAATACCGCGACCATTCCGGCACAACTCGACGAGATCGTGCAAAACGCGATCGACCTTGGCGTGTACGTACTGGTCGACTGGCACACCGAAGATGCTGTGGATCAACAGGACCAGGCGGTCGCGTTCTTCACCGCCATGGCGGAGAAGTACGGCGCCTATCCCAATGTCATTTGGGAGCCCTACAACGAGCCAGCCAGGCAAACTTGGGCGCAAATCAAGGCCTATCACGAGGCGGTGGTCGCGGCGATCCGGGCCGTGGATCCGGACAACCTGATTGTACTGGGCACGCCAAACTGGTCGAATTACGTGGATCAGGCAGCCGCGGACCCAGTCCTCGGGACCAATCTACTTTACACCTTGCACTTCTACTCATGTACCCACACACAGTGGCTGCGCGACAGGGGCAACACCGCCATCGCCGCCGGGCTTGCCCTCTTCGTGACCGAGTTCGGGGCAACCTACTCCGACGGAGGTCTGGTCAGCAACAACCACAACTACGTCTGCGAAGACGAAGCCAATCTCTGGTTTACCTGGATGGCGCAGAACAACATCAGCGGCGTGGCCTGGAAGCTAGATCAATGTACCGACTCCAGTTGTATTCTGACCTCCGATGCCCCGGTCAACGGCCCCTGGCCTGACAACATGCTGAGCACCGACGTAGGTGGCGCCGTGTCGGGCGCCGGCATCCAGGGCGGCCACGGTCTCTTCGTGGTGAACTGGATTCGCGAGTAGCTCGGCGTTGATGTCCTTGGGTTGACTGTTCTTGTCTCCACCGGCCAGAGGAGTGAGCAGTTCCCGTCCGTGCTTTCTGAAATACGCCGAGCAAAGAGCCAGCATTTGGACGCGGCAGTAGACCTCGACGTGTCGCACGTGCTAGGGCATTCCGATGAACTCGGATACAGCGACGGCTTCGAGCGATGTGGGCAGTCCCGGCAACGACATTCTGGGACCGTCCCGAACCAGCCCGACAGACAAGACTCTTGGATGGTCGGGGGCTGGATTCGCTGCCACCATCCTGATTAGCGCCTTCCTCCTATTCCAAGTTCAGCCGCTCATCAGCAAGGTGATCCTGCCCTGGTTCGGAGGCACGCCCGCGGTTTGGACGACTTGCATGCTCTTCTTCCAGGTGCTCCTGCTAGGAGGTTATGCCTACGCTCATCTCCTGCAACGGTTGGCGCCCCTGTGGGTCCAGGCTACGTTGCATTCGGTGCTGCTCGTCGTGGCGCTCACCACGCTTCCGATAACGCCCGATCCGAGTTGGAAGCCTCTCGCTGCGGCCAATCCGACCTGGCGCATCTTGTGTCTGCTGGCCATCAACGTCGGCACGCCCTACCTCATGCTGTCCGCGACGGGACCGCTCGTGCAAAGTTGGTTCAGTTGGGCCTTGCCGCACCGTTCGCCTTACCGCCTCTACGCGCTTTCCAATCTGGGTTCTCTGGCGGCGCTCGTCAGCTACCCCTTCCTGGTCGAGCCGCACATGACCGTAGGTCTGCAAGCCGCAGTCTGGTCGTGGGGATTCGCTGTTTTCGCGGTCCTATGCGGCTGCTGCGGAATTCTCACCTGGCGCTGGGGACGCCATTCCACCCAGGTCGCGCAGAGCGACCCACGCATAACTGCCCTAGCCAGCGGGCGCCTTCGACGCTGGGGCGCGTGGATTGCTTTGCCGGCACTTGCTTCCATGGCGTTGTTGGCCACGACCAACCACGTCTGCCAGGACGTGGCCGTTATTCCCTTTCTCTGGGTTGTTCCCCTGAGCGTGTACCTCCTGTCCTTTGTCGTGGCTTTCGACCACGAACGCTGGTACCAGCGATGGCTCTTTGCCTCGATCGTCGCTGGGGCCGCAGTGCTGATATCCAGCCTGGATGCCTTCGTATTCTCACTGGGCTTCGCCGTGGAGTTGTCCTTGTATTTCGCGGCACTGTTCTGTCTGTGCATGGTCTGCCACGGCGAGCTCGTGCGACTGCGCCCTCCGCCGGCATTTCTCACGAGTTTCTATTTGGCGATCTCGGTGGGAGGTGCCCTGGGCGGGATGTTCGTCAGCATCGTCGCTCCCACCGTCTTCTCGTCGTATGTCGAATGGAAGATTACGCTGGTGGCGGGGTTTCTCCTCGCCGTCGGGCTGTTGCTTCGCTCGGCGTGGAATGGGCCACGGCCTTGGGTCAAAAGCATTCCCGTGCTTGCCTGCGGCGTGCTTGGCTTGGCGGTGATTGCCTACGCGCAGTCCTGGTTCGGCGGAGGCGTGGAGCGCACCCGACTCACCACGCTCTACAATGCTGGCTACCGGACCTCGACGATTGAACGCTCACGCGATTTCTATGGCGTTACTACCGTGCTCGAACGCGTCCACGAAAGCACAAGCGATCTCAATGATCGCATGATGCTGAGCGGCCAGATTCCCCACGGACTGCAGTTCAGCTCCCCGTCCCGTCGCCGCATGTTGACTTCCTATTTCGGTCCTGAGACCGGCGTAGGAAAAACGCTCGTCTGGGTGAACCAGCAGCCCCAAGCGCACGTCGGCATTGTCGGCTTGGGCGCGGGCACCTTGGCCAACTACGCGCAAGCCGACCAACGCTATCGGTACTACGAGATCAATCCGGCGGTCGAACGCCTGGCGCGCAAGCATTTCTGGTCGCTCGGCGATTGCCGAGGCAAGCTGGACGTCGTCCTTGGGGATGCGCGGCTGTCCATGGAACGCGAGCCTCCGCAAAACTTCTCCGCGCTGGTTCTCGACGCGTTCTCGGGCGACGCCATTCCAACCCACCTGCTCACGGCAGAGGCCTTCGCGACCTATCGCAAGCACCTCGCGCCCAACGGGATTATTGCGGTTCACGTCTCCAACGGCTACCTGGACCTGCAACCAGTCGTCCAGGGGTTGGCCACCAAGTATGGCTTTGACATGATCCGTGTCTCGACACGCGCCGATGACAGCCGAACCCTCTACACCGCAACTTGGTTGCTCCTCTCCCAGGACCCTCGCTTCCTGCTCGCCCAAGGGCAGCCTGCCCAGCCCGACAACGCGCCTAGTCCATCGATCCTATGGACCGACAGCTACAGCAACCTCTTCTCGATCCTCAAGTAAGGAGCATCGCCGGGCGCCCGGGTTCGAGCGCTATCCATCATAAGCAGAGCTGACATCCCGGCCAGGCACCCCAGCCAGGATCGTTGACATTCCGGCCCGGACAGTTTCAATCTTTTCCAGTGCTGAACCAATTCTGCCCGATGAGGGGGAACCTGCGGGCAGAGCTTTCGAGCCGCCTGGCGGCGCTCGTGTTCCTTGCTGCCGTGCTGGCCGCCGGCCCGACAGTCGCCGAGAAAACGCCGCTGCCGGAATCGCATCCTGGGGATCCGGCGCGGGCCGAACCCGCGCCGCCCGCACCCCTTGCCCCTGACCCGCGCGCCGCCACCGCCGAACCCACGCCGCCGCGCTTCACATGGCGCTCGACTGCGATCTCCGCGGGCGGCGCGGTCACCGCCTTGGCGGCGCACGAGTCCTGTCACATCATCACCAACCTGGCCCTGGGCAACCGACCCGGGTTTCAGTCCGTGACCTTCGCGGGTTTCATTCCCTACTTCGCCATCACTCCGTCAATTCACTGCCGGGGCGAGAATTGCTTCAAGAGCAACGGCCAGTCCTTTGCGCCTGGCCGGCCCGGGCTCTACACCATCGTGTCAGCGGGCATCCAGTGCCAACAATACGAAGACGAGGTCATCCTGACCCGGCGACCCGGGCTGCGCATGGAAAACGCACCTTTTCGCAAGGGCATGCTGGCCTTCAACACCCTGCTGTCCATCGGCTATGTGCTCACCAACTGGATCGGGGTGGAGCCTACCGACGGCGATATCCAGGGCATTCATCGTGACGGAGGCGCCCCCCGCCTCTTGCTCAGCTCGATGATATTCGGTATCGCCGCAGTGGATATCGCCCGCTACTACTATCCCCGTGCCCGCTGGTTGGCGTGGCTCAACCGCGCCGCGAAGCTGAGTGTGACCGGCATCGCATTTGCGATGTAAGGACGCCATCACCCTCTGACGGCAACCAGAAAGATCCTCCGGAACACAAGCCGGACCAGTCCATCCGCGCCGGCTTGCCGCTCGAACTGCTCGCGTACCGTCTGCCGGAACCCGATCATGTATCGTTCGTCGATCGGGCAGCCGTAGCAGGAAGGATCGAGATACCCGGCAATCGCGCCAGAGGCGAAGATGTCGAAGGTTTGCGACGGCGTGTGGGTCGAGTCGACCGTCTGGATCTCCGCAAACCGCACCTGAAACCCGTGGTGGACGAACAACGCCGAGTATTCGCCTGCGTCTTGTAAGAAACACCACGGCGACTTGAAGTGCGCAAAGGTTGGCCCAAGAGAGGGGTCAGCGGCGACGGCTTCGATGGCCGAAAGAAAATTCGGACAGTAGTCTGAGCGCGCCGGCGCCTGGATGCCCACTCGCCCGCCGGCCCGAAGCGCACCGGCAAACCCCGCCACCGCCTTGTCAGGGTTGCGCACCCATTGAAACGCGGAATTGCAGAAGATGGTGTCGAATTCCTCATGGAACGACATGGTTTCGGCCGACAACACCGCGAAATCGATGCCGTCGCCGTGTTCGCGGGCCGCACGCGCAATCATCCCTTCCGCTGGATCAATGCCGACCACCCTACCCGACGTCGCCACCCGAATCTTCTTGGTCAGATTGCCGGTCCCGCATCCCACGTCGAGCACATCTTCCGAGTCCCCGATGGCAAGCAAACGGAAGAGAATCTCCGCGGCGCTCTGCTGGACCAGCGAGGTTTCCCGGTAGCGCTTGGCGATCTCGGAGAATTCGTTCGGCATCGGCTCCTCGCAACGATACATCGCGGGATTCTCGCAAGGCAACAAGGGCATGGCGACGGACGCCCTTCATGGCACCAGCTCAAGGGCCTGAGTAAGGCGAGGACCGATTCGTATCGTTCCGAGGTCTCGCCGATCGGTAGTCAGAACTCGGTAGACCCGCCGTCGCTCTGCCACTGCGGCTACCGTGCCATCGACCAAGCCGAGATTGAGCCCTGCGAATCGGGCATCCAGTTCGAGGGCCCGGGCAATGTCGGACGGAAGGGGCAACTCGTATTCGTATCGTGTTCTTGGATCGAGGATGTCAGCCACCAGTCTTCGCATGGCTGCGCGATTCTCTCGGAGAAAGTACTCGATCTCAGCGAGAACCAGCCCGGGCACAATGACCGTGCTAGCTGTGATTAGCGCTTCCTCGTACTCCGGAAAACTTGGTGCGCCATCTCTGGTGCAGGCGAGCCCCCGGAGAAGACCTCCCGTGTCTGCGACAAGCGCGGGTCTCAATCCTTGATGTCCTTGAACAACAGAGACTCGTCCCCGAGCTTGCTGTCCGTCGACTCGAACAGACCTGTCCGGGGCGGACGACGGCCCGAGTAGTATCGTGAGGCGACCACGCGCAGCCCCTTTCTGACAAGCTCCGACGCCGAATGCCCCGCAGCCCGTGCCTTCTTGAGAGCCAAGATGTCTTCGTCTTCCAGCCGAACCGTCGTCGAAGTGAGGCGCGCCATACATTCACCATACATCCCAACAGGCCCCGCGGCAATGTGAACTTCTAGCATGCCCGACCTGAGACGCACGCCGGTCTGCCAACGCCTTGGCGTTCACCTTCGGGCGGGCGCCGCAGGCAACCGGTCGTCAGGTGCAACGCCATTCGACAGCACTTGCACACCACCTTGCAAGAGGTTCTACCGACGTCGTCCCGCGCGCCCCTGCATACCCGCCGATGGCCGTTGTGCTACAATTGGACATGCGCTTCTCAAGGTTGCCTCGCCTCCTTGCTACGGTGTTTGTCGTCGTCCTAGCCTGCACGTCGAAATCCGGATCGAATCTCACGAGCGATGGGGCTATAGATGAGATGTCCACGGGAAGTGCGGCGGACGTGGGCTTGGGTGCTGCCATGGACGGCGGCCTTGTTGCCTGTGGCAACGGCGACAACACCTACTGCGAGACACGAGTCTTTGCAAATGCGGTCGACGCAGGCCCGGCGTGTCTGGGCGACAGTCACCTGAACTGCGGTGGCCTGGAGTCATACGTCGACATCATCGGAGACGGCGATCCAATTCGCCTTGCGTACCCGATGGACCCGAGTTGTGGAACCTGCGAAAACACGAGCTGCCAGATCTGGGGGAGGTACTTTATCTGCTGCAGCGGCTGCGAGGTGACGTTCGCAGCGTGCGCCGGTCCGGACGGCGCGGGTCCGTGCCTCGATTTCCACAATTGCGGTCGCTACGTTGACCGAGACGGCAAGACCTGGATGGCCACTCTAGTGCCTGTGTCCCTGGTCAGCGATGCGCCACTCGACCTTCACGCGACGGCGACCGTCACCGACGGAACGACGACGCGATCTCTGTCCATTCACATCCACATCTGCGGCTCTACCTACGGTTGCGGCATCATCTGCTAGGTTGGGGCGACTGGCGCGTCGCGGGCGAGAAGGTACCTGGGGCGGCCCCGGATTTCACCACAGAGGGCACAGAGAACACAGAGACGGATTGGAAGAAAGGAAGGNNTTCCGGCCTCTGTGGCCTCTGTGCGCTCTGTGGTGAAACTCCGGATCGCGCCGTTGGCCGCAGAGCTGTCAGCAGATTCGCGGCAGCAATTCGCCTTCGGGCTCGGCCAGCAAGCGGCGGCCGAAGCCGGTGTCGAGGATCACCGAGCCGGGCCGCTCGGCCACGCAGGTGCCGATGATCGCGGCGTCGCGACCCAGGGCGTGGGCGCGTAGGGCTTGCAGCACGCGATCGGCGGCCTCGGCGCGCACGCCGATCACGGCCTTGCCTTCGTTGGCCACGTGCAAAGGATCAATGCCCAGCAGCTCACTGGCCGCGCGTACCTCGGGTCGCACCGGCACGCACGCCTCGTCGAGCACGATGCCCACCTGGCCCTTGCCCGCCATCTCGTGCAGAGCGCTCGCCAGACCACCGCGGGTCGGATCTTTCATTGCGCTGATGCAATCGCCGCCCGCAGCCAGGGCCGCGCGCACCAAGCCGTTGAGCGGCGCCACGTCAGATGCCAGGGCCCCCTGCAGTTGCAGCTTGTGTCGCGCTGCCATGACGGCAAATCCGTGATCACCCACGCTGCCGGTGACGATGATGCGATCTCCGCAGCGCAGGCCGGAGTCGCGCACCACCCGGCTGGCAAAGGCGACACCCGCGGTGTTGATGACGATGCCATCCAGCTCGCCCTTGCCCATGACCTTGGTATCGCCGGTCACAATGGTGGCGCCAGCCTCGGCGCAGGCGGCGCGCATCGAATCACGAATGCGTTCCAGCTCGGCAATCGCAAAGCCGGCCTCGATGATGACCGCGCAAGTGAGACCCAGTGGTAGGGTGGCGCCCATCATCGCCAGGTCATTGATGGTGCCACAAATGGCCAGCCGGCCAATGTCGCCGCCGGGAAAAAAGAGCGGCTTGATGACATAGGAATCGGTGGTCAGCACCAGGAAGCGATCGCCCACCGGAATCACCGCACCGTCGTCCATGGCGGCAAGTCCCGCCCCGGCCGGGCCGAGCCCCGCGACAAACACGCTCTCAATCAGCGCGCGCATGGCCGGACCGCCCGCACCGTGCTTCTGTACAACTGTGTCGCCGAGCTTGCTCATGGCGTGCCACCCAGATCCGGACGTCCCCCATACTGATACCAAATCTTGCACGTGCCTTCACTGGACACCATACACGCGCCTACTGGCGAATCCGGCACACACTCCCGGCCAAACAGCGGGCATTGAGTGGGCTCGACCAACCCAACCATGATCTTGCCGCACAGACAGCGCCGTGACAGCTCAGAGCGCTCCGTCTGCTGCAAGCCCGACACGTCGATGCGAAAGCGGCGCCGGGCATCCAGGGCAGCCCACTCTTTCCGCAGTTGCAGATTGCCATCGGGGATTACACCGATACCGCGCCATGGACCGTCGGCGGCTTCGAAGACTTTCCAGAGTGACTCCTGCGCGCGCAGGTTGCCGGCACGGGTCACGCAGCGCGGGTAGCCGTTGGCCACGCCGTACTCGCGGTCGCGGATCATTTCGAGCAGTTTCACCAACCCGGCCAGGATGTCGAGTGGCTCGAAGCCCGCCACCACCACCGGTGTGCGATGGCGGCGGGCAAAGTCCTCGAACAAGCCGTAGCCCGTGATCACCGCCGCATGGCCGGCGGCCAAGAATCCATCAACCCGTGTGTCGGGCAAACCAGCCACGGCTTCCATCGCCGGAGGAACGTACTTGTGTGCCGACAGCACCGAGAAGTTGGCGGGCGGTCCGGCCAACAGAATCGCGGCCGTGGTCACCGCGGTAGTCTCAAAACCCGATGCGAAGAACACCACCGGCTCTTCAGTCGCGCGCGCCAGCTCCACCGCCTGGGTCGCACTGTACACAACCTCGACCCGGGCGCCCTCGGTCTGCGCGTCGGCCAGCGACTTCGAGCTGCCCGGCAGCTTCACCATGTCGCCATAGGTGGCGATGCGCACGCCCTGCAGAGCCAGAGCCACGCCCTCGTCCACTTCGCCGAAGTCGGTGACGCACACCGGGCAGCCGGGCCCCATGATCACGCGCAACCCGGGCGGCAGGCTGGAACGCAGTCCGAAGCGCGCGATGGCCTGCTCGTGCGTGCCGCATACGTGCATGAGGGTGACTGGCGCGCGCTCACGCGACTCCGCAAGGCGCGCGAGCGCCATGGTCAGTTCACGCGCGCGGCCAGGATCGCGGAACTTGAGCTCAGCTACCCCGCCGGGATCCGCTGTCACTTCTCGCTCTTTCGGGTGGCCGCCAGCTCGGCGCGCAGGTCCGCTGCCAAAAGATCCTGATCGTCCCCGGCCGCAGCCAGTTCCGCGAACAGCTTTAGCGTCTCCGCCACCTCGGACTCAGGGATGCGGCGGATGGCGAAGCCGACGTGATTGAGCA
This sequence comes from Myxococcales bacterium, assembly GCA_003158455.1. GTDB lineage: Bacteria > Myxococcota_A > Polyangia > Fen-1088 > Fen-1088 > Fen-1137. The sequence goes on from PMJO01000237.1 coordinate 22,568, forward strand.
CGTAGTCCCCGAGCGCCACCGGCTCGTCCACCACGTCCAGGCGCACCTGCCGACGCACGCCAAAAAAGTCGACCGTGGCTTCCAAGCCGTCGATGCCGATAACCTTGCCGGGGATGCCCAGGCACATGCCGAGGTCATAGCAGGTGGGACGCAGGCACGGCAACCATCACTATCCTGCGATCGGAAGGTATGGACACGCGCCGGGCCCCGCAACGCAGGGCTCTTGCACTTGGCGGCGCCTTTCAGCTCTTGATGGAATGAGCCAGCCTAATCGCCGCGTTCAGGCCCTTCGCGTGAGCCAGGGCTTTCACGCGCGCGTGGTCGGCCGGCTTGAGCCCCCGCAACGCGCCCAGGTACTGACCCTGGAGCTTGCGGGCCTTCGCCAGTTGTCTACTCACCCGAGCCCGGCGACGCACAGGGCGGGCGACCAAGGTCGCCTTGCGCCGCGGCGCGGCCGCGCCTGCGGTAGGTGTGCCGAGTGCGAGCGCGACCGCGCTTCGCAGGCGGCGGGCGGCGTCCGCCTCTATGGTTGCAATCAAGCGGTCGACGAAATCGCGAAGCAGGGGTTTGACTTCAGGAGGGACGGCCAGGTTCACTTTAGCAGGGGTCTTCATTGTGCCGGCAGTATAACTCAAAATGTCTTTTCGCCCTACTGTTGCGCACTCCAGTTGCATTCTGGGCTGCAATGAAACATTCGAGGCTCCCAGTTCCTACATTGTCACGGGAATCGTGGGAGGCTACGGATTCTCCAGCACGCGCAGGGTCCAGAAATCGTCTGCGAGGTTGCGATCCTCGAGGTAGGCGTAGGGAATGGTGAAGTAGCCCTGCA
>PMJO01000078.1 GCA_003158455.1 Myxococcales bacterium
GCCCAGCGCGATGAGCATGCCCACCCGCTTGCTGCGAAACGCGTTGATGAACGCGCCCATGCGTCCACCTTCGCCCGGCGCGCGGCCCAGCGCCAGTTTTCGAGACAATCCCTCCCAGAACGCCCCACGAGAAGAGGCGTTCTGGCCGCTGTTGTTGGCTACGGCAGGAGCAAAAGGTCGGAATTCCGCAGAGAACACGCCGCATTCCCTGCTGGCACGGCCGCTGCATTGGGAACCATACAGACGCTTTCACAGCAACCCACAGAAAAAGGAGTCGCCACCATGTTCAAGAAGATCTTCATCGCACTCGGAATCGTCGCTCTGACCAGCACATCGTCCTTCGCCGCCAAGGCCAGCCACAAGGCGCCCGCAGCCGTCACGGCCAAGAAGGTCGCGCAGGCAGACTCGGCCAAGCCGGCTGATGCCAAGGCCAAGAATGTCAAGAAGGGCGGCAAGGCCAGCAAAGCTGGCGACAAGGTGCCTGCGCCCGCGCCCGCTCCTGCCAAGTAGTCCATCCCTCCTGCACAGCCCGCCGCCCGGTAGAAGCCCGCGCGGCGGGCTTGGCTACCTATTTCACACAGAGAGCGCAGAGGGCACGGAGGCGGACGAGAAGGGAAGGGTTGGTTTGTGTACCGTCCGGACCCCTTCTTCTCATCCGATCTCTGTGTTCTTTGTGCCCTCTGTGAGGAATAGGTAACTTCTCTTCCGGAACCCGCGCGGCCGCGGCACTACGCGGGGCCGCGGTCGCGTGCGGCTCCGGGGCGACCTGTCGCGTGGGGAGCCCGCCGGCCTTCGGGACGGACAGCCCACCCTGTCCACCCCGCGCGCTTTCGCGCGCGCCCTCGCCGGCGGCGCACCATCGCGCGAGGCCGAGCCAAGCGAGCGGGGAGGCGGGGCAGGTGGGGGGCCGAAGGGCGGAGCGAACCCTTTGAGGGTTCCCATGAGAATTTTTGGCTACGCAACCTCAGCGCGCGGTTGCCGATAATCCGGCATGCGCCTCTTCTTGGTACTCCGCGGATGTCTGCTCTTGCTTGCCGGCTGCAGCCTGGTGCCGGGCGGAAGGATGCCAGCCGTCTCCGGGTCCGACCCACCCGGCAATGGCAACTGGCAGCCAGGCTGGCTTGAAATCCATCACATCGATGCCGGTCAGGCGTGTAGTACCCTGATCGTGGGGCCCACCGGCCGGACGTTGCTGGTGGATGCCGGCGAGGCTGACTGGGAGGCAGACGACGGGGCCTTGATTGTCGGGCCGTACATCAAGAATGTCCTTGGCTCCTCGCACCTGGACTACGTGCTCTTCAGCCACTTCCACGTGGACCACACCGGGTATCCCGGTCACGGCGGCCTTTGGCACCTGGTCAACCTGCAGGGCTTCACCGTGGGCAAGCTCCTGCGCCGTGATTTCTCCTGCTACCCGGGCGAAGGCGGGGGCACGCTGGCGCGCTGGCGTGAGTACCTTGCCGGCGAGGGGCAGAACCTGCTGCACCCCGAAGTCGCCAAGCTGGGCGACGGGCAGATCGATCTCGGGCCGGGAGTGACCCTGCGTTTGGTCGCAGTGGACGGCAATGGGCTGCTTGTCGCCAGCGGACCGGTCAACGATCCGGCCCCACCCAGCGAGAACGACTACTCGGTGGCCTTCGTCTTGCGCTTTGGCCTGCTCGACTACTTCTCGGGCGGCGATCTCTCCGGCGAGACGCTGGTGTCCGATTTCGGCTACTCGTACCACGACATCGAATATGCCGTGGCTCCTCTGGCCAGGGATATCGACGTCTATCGGGTAAGCCACCACGGCAGCGAATACTCATCCAGCCCCACCTTCCTGGCTGAGTTGCAACCCAGGGTCAATATCATCGAGGTTGGCAACGACAACCCTGACGGCCATCCCCACCAGGCCGCTGTCGATCGTCTCATTTCCACCGGCGCCATCTACCTTACCGAGCGCGGCAACCCCGACACCAACCTGCGCGGTGGGCGCGTGGTGGGACATGTTGTGCTGCGCACGACAGACGGTATCGACTACTGGGTGGCGGACGACCACTACGTCGCCGCGGACCCGCCCCGCGTTGATGCGGATGGCGATGGCTACTTCCACGAAGCGGATCCTGACGACACCTCGCCGCTAGCTGTGCCAGCACCTCGCGGGGGCTGCGATCCCGCGCACCAAACTTGTCGCTAACGCAGATCACGGGGGTGGTCTTCGCGTTCCCCGTCGCACCTGGATCGCGCCGCTAGCGGCGCCGCTGCTCTGCGGCGGATGCGATCCGACGCGCCAAGCTTCTCACCAGCGCGGCTCCGGTGTTGGACAGAGGGAATGGACATGTCCCCAAAGCCAGCATAATGATAGTGCCCGCCCGCCAGGAGCTGCATTCATGAAGATGCCCCGCTGTTTCCTCTCGCCTCTAGTCGCGTTCTTGTTGGTGTTCACCCTTTTGTCGCAGGCCAGTGTCGTCAGCGCCGCAGGGAGGTCGGGCAAGGGCCAAGACACGGTGAGCAAAGTCGTCGAGATCAACAAGCAGGCCCTGGCCCAAATGCAGGCGGGCAAGTACGAAGCCGCGCGCGATGCCCTCTGGGGCGCCATTGGGATTCTCACTGACGCGAACCTGGGTGATCACGCAATCACGGCGCGGACCCATGTGCATTTGGCCGCGGTCTACATGACGGGTTTCAACGACAGGACCAAGGCCATCCGACAGTTCGTGATGGCTCTCAAGATCGACCCCAACATAAAGATCACGCCGCAGGTCGAGACGGCCGCTTTGGACGAAGCCTTCGATGCAGCTCACGGCCAGTCCGGGGGGCCGGCCCAGCCGAAAGCGGCCCCGGCCGCGTCCGGGGGCAAGACGCCGGCAGCGCCGGCGGCGCCCGCAGCCGAGGAACAAGCGACACCGGCCAGCGGTGCTTCGGCTGGTACGTCCGCCGGCGGCCGGCGTGGATTGCGGGGGGCCAAGAGATTCCCGGACCGGGAAGAGCCAGCGCCACCAGCAAGGGTTCCCGAGCCCCTCTACTGTCCACTGCCCGACGAAGTTCCGCCCAAGGAGGACATCCCGGTTCGCTGCGTCACGCAGAAGCAGCCACGGCGCGCCAGCGCCACGGTCTTCTATCGTGAGAAGGGCTCTGAAGACTTCATGCCGCTCCCCATGACTCGTTCGCCCAAGGGCTGGCTCACGGCGACGGTTCCGGGCGCTGCGGTCACGGGAAGCGCATTCCAGTACTACCTGGAAGCGAAGATCCCGGGCACCAAGGAGCCCATGAGCATCGGCAGCGCCGATGGCCCCAACCTCATGCCCATCGTCGACGGTGCAGCGCCCGTGAACAATGGGGTGCTGGCGGCACTGTTGGAAGGCAAGGACACGAGCGTGAAAACTGCGCCCATGGCTGAGGACAACGCCCCGCTGGAAGAAATCAACCGGCAATACCAGGTAGACGAGGAATTGCGCAAATACCACCGCCGCCTGCCAGGGGCCGTGTTCATTTCGTTGGGAGGCGGAGCGTTTGGGTCCACCTACCACACTGGTTCGATCACGCAGGACAGCCATGACAAAAATGATTCGGGTAACTCCCTCCATGTCACCGGGGGAACCCTACCGGCAAAACTCTTTCAGATGCTCGGGGAATTTGGCTACCAGGTCTCCGACAAGGTTGCCTTTTCGCTGCAGGCTCGTCTTCAGTACACGCCGCTCAACTCCACGGCGTGGGTCCCGGCCAAAGGCGTGAGCATCCCGCCGAGTTTGGCGCTGGCAGCTTTTCTTCGCGGCCAGTACGCCGCTCTCACAGCGGGGAACTTCCAGGCTTTTGGATCCGGCATCTTGGGGTTTGGGGTCCTCGGGGGCAGATCGTTCATGGGCTACGTTGAAAAGTCCTGCGATCCGACGAAATACGCTGCGACCTGTCCCGCCGGGACCGAGCACAGCGACACGGTCAGCGGCGGCCCGTTTGCCCTTGGTGTGGGGTTGGGCATGATGTACCACGTGACCCGATCCCTGGCCTTTTGGGTGGAGGCGCGCGGGCTGTCCAGCTTCGGCCCGACTATGGTGCTGGCCGAGTACAACGCGGGCTTCACCATCGCGCACAAGTTCGAAAGGTCGGGCCCGGCCCCGATCCAGGAAGGGCAGGGCGGCTGGGAAAGGCCACCCGGCGAAGAGGACAAGGACGCGCCTCCGTCGGAGTAGTTGCGGGTGGGGGCCCCGGGGTGCAGCTTCAGGCCCATCTGATCCAGGCGCGGGTGCTGACCCGCTACGCGGGCCTTGATGGCGCGCAGGTCACGCCTCTCGGCAGGGGCCTGGTCAACCAGACCTATCTGGTCAGCCGTGGTGGTCTGCACTTCGTCTTGCAGCGCCTGAATCCAGTCTTCTGCGCCGCCGTCAATGACAACATTGACGTCGTCACCCGGCGATTGGCGGAGGCGGGCATGGTCACCCCGCGCCTGGTCCCGGCCCGGGATGGCTGCTTGTCAGTCGATATTGGGGTCGAGGACGGGCTGTGGCGGCTTCTGACCTACGTCGAGGGTGTGTCTTTCGACGTGGCCGCCAGCCTGGGCCAGGCACGCGCGGCAGGCTGCCTGGTGGCGCGCTTTCATCGCGCGCTGGACGGGCTTGAGCACGAATTCGTGGGCATGCGCGCGGGGGTGCACGACACCGCCCACCACCTGGCCAGGCTACGCGAGGCCCTGCAGGCCCATACCGACCATCGCCTGCACCGAGAGGTCAGCTTGCTGGCAGCGGAGCTATTCGCCGCGGTCTCTGGCCTGCCGCCTCTGCCGAGGCTCCCCAGGCGCGTGTGTCACGGCGATCTCAAGCTGAACAACATCCTGTTTGCCGGTTCGCAGCCGCCCGCGGCCGAGCAGGCTGTGTGCCTCATCGATCTGGACACGGTGGGACCTATGGCACTGGCGCATGAGTTGGGGGATGCTTGGCGGTCGTGGTGCAACCGCAGCCCCGAGGACGCGAGCCTGGCCAAGTTCGACCTGGAGATCTTCCGGGCTTCTTTCGAGGGCTTCCGCGACAGCTTGGGCAGATCGCTTGCTGCCGACGAACGGCGTGCCTGCCTGCACGGGGTCGAGTGGATCAGCCTCGAACTCGCGGTGCGCTTTGCCGCCGATGCCCTCTTGGAATCGTACTTCGGCTGGGCGTCCGAGCGCTACCCCGGTCGCGGTGAGCACAACCTAGCGCGCGCGCGCGGGCAGTGGGCCCTGCACCAGGCGGTCTGCGCGACCCGGCGGGAACGGGCGCGCATTCTCGAAATCTGACTACACCCGTACCCGGCTGAGGCCCTCCATCAGGGCCTTAAACTCCGGGAAGTTAAGGCTCTGGTCGCCGTCGGACAGCGCCTGTTCGGGATCGGGGTGAACCTCGATGCTGATGCCGTGGGCGCCGCATGCGCGCGCGGCCCAGGCCATGGGCGCCACGTAGGGACGCTTGCCGGTGCCGTGGCTCGGATCCACGACGATGGGCAGGTGGGTGCGCTCGCGCAACACCACCACGGCGGACAGATCCAAGGTGTTGCGGGTGGCGCTTTCGAAGGTGCGGATGCCTCGTTCACACAAGATGACCTGGCCATTGCCCTGTGCCAGGATGTATTCGGCGGCGGCCAGCCATTCTTCGATGGTGCTCGACAGGCCGCGCTTGAGCAGCACGGGCCGGTCCACCTTGCCCACCGCCGACAGGAGCGGGAAGTTCTGCATGTTGCGCGCGCCAATCTGCAGGATGTCTGATTTCTCGGCCACCAGGTGCACCTGGTCGATGGTCATCACCTCGGTGATGATGGGCAGGCCGGCGGCCTTGCCGGCAGCGGCCAGCAGATCCAGACCTTCGCGGCCCAGCCCCTGGAAGGCATAGGGGCCGGTGCGTGGCTTGAACACGCCCCCGCGCAGGACGTGGGCCCCTTGCTCGCGCACGTACAGGGCGGTGCGGTTGATCTGGTCTTCCGACTCCACTGAACAGGGACCGGCAATTACCACGAAGCCGGCGCCACCAATCAGCAGCGAGCCCACGCGGATCACCGTGTCCCCGGGATGGGCGGCTCGGTCGGCGAGCCGGTAGTGTTTGGAGGCACGCGCGACCGGCTGGCTAGGCGTGGGTCGTGAAGTGGCACCCGTGGAGGAAGCCGCCCCGGGCGGGGCAGCAGCGACCTCTGCGACATGGGGCAGGGTGGTGGTCTGAGCGTCAGCGGGCGTGGCCTTGGCGGGATAG
>PMJO01000114.1 GCA_003158455.1 Myxococcales bacterium
GGCGGGCTCAGGCACAAATGCATCCAGCGGCGTCGCGAAGGTCTGCGCCGACCGCTTGCCGTCGCTGGCGGGGGCTGAAAGTGCGGTCGGGATGGCAAAGACACGAGCGATCCTGGCTCCGCCAGCCGTCGGCGTGGAAGGCGTCGCCGCGACGGGCGCTCGCGAAGCGGGCGGGGACAGTGGGGTGTCCGTCCCGAAGCCCCCGAAAAGGGCGACCGGGGCTTGCGAAGCGCGCGTAGGCGAAAGCTGTGGGCTGTCCGTTCCGCCGCCCGGGAATGGGGTGGCCGGTACGGACACAAGTGCTGCGGTCTGCGTGGCAGCTCTGCGCAGCGAAGGTTGCTCCGCCGCAACCGGCGGGCCAGAAGCCGAGTCTCCGGCGCCCGCGGTGTCGCCTCCAGCGGTGGTGGAACGGCTTTCCGGCACGATCCTGCTCCAGTGCCCCTCGGCTAGTCTGGGCAAAGGGCCTTGCCCTGCGGAAGGCGGGGTGGGTGGCGAGTCCACTGCGGCCAGGTCGGGGAGGTCGGCAGCCGTAGGCTCTGCGTCTGGCCGCGCACCCGCGGCAGCCTGCGCTTCAGCGCGGGCATCGTCGGCGGCTCTGGCGGTCAGCTTTCTCTCTGCGGTTGCCGGGGCGGCGCCCGCTAGCAGCGCCGACCGGGCCGGGGCACCACCCTGGGGCGTTCCCGAACCAGAGCGCCCAACCGTCTGCCTCGCTTCGAGAACTTGCGGAGTTGCGTCGCGTCCCGTCGTTGCTCGTCGGTCAAATGTATAGAGCGTTCCTCCTGCTCGCGCCTCGGGCCGCACGTTGCCGCGCAACTTCACTTGATCCGGCAAGCCGTTCGGTGACTCAGACGGCAGGGCGGCCACGGCATTCTCAGCCGATGGCATTGCCACCGAGGTTTCGCCGGACGGCGTTCCCCGCGTAGCTTCCGGCGAGGAAGCGGACGAAGCAGAGTCCGCCTGTGACTTGCGGATCGACCGGTAGAAGGTCTGCGCGAAGCTGCCGTCGCTATCCTGATGGGACGTACTGCCGGGGTCAGGGGAAACCCGGCTGCTTTCGGCCTGGGCGATGACAGCGGCGGTGACTTTCATGGGGTGGCCGCCTTCTTGGCTGAGGTTGGCTTGCGCATAGCGATTTCGGTGGCCAACTCCGCAGCCAATTCCGGCTTGAGGTATCCCATCACGGCCCCGGCGTCGGCCGGCCGCATGCGACGCAGGACCTCGGCCGCCAAACGGTGATCCAGGTGCGACACCACCGCTGCGGCCTGTTCCGGTTTCATGCCTTTCATGGTCTTGGATACGCTCTCGAGCTGTTCGCGCGCCATGTCTCTTGCCGCTGTGGCGGAGACTGCGGCAGAAGGGCTGCTCTCGCTCGGCAAACTGCGAGCCTCGCCATCACACGAACCACGCTGCTTGATGAGCACCTCCAGGCGGGCCGTCTCTTGTCGAAGCGCCTCACGCGCTTGCGTGATCTCCGACGCCAGCTGCTCTAGGCGGGTCCGATCGGAAACTGGCGCTACCACTTCCGTCGGTGTGGAAAGCGACTGGCGCAGTTCGTTCTTCAGCGCGGTGGTGGTCAAGTTGGGCAGGGCAGGCGGAACGCCGCGTCCGGCAACCGCAGTGGCGTGCGCAATTTTGGTCTTGCCGCTGCTGTGTCTGGGCGGCGCCGCCGTGGCGGCCGGGCTCGCCTCCGGCTTCGCTGACGTAGGTGGTGGCTCGCTCGGGGCGACTGGCTCTCCCGCAAGCGGGGGTGGTTCCAGCGGGGACGCCCGCTTAGGCAGACCAGCGCCGCCCAGGGCGGGCACGGAGGTTGGTGGGAGCGCGCCGGGCCGCGCAGGCAGGGGCGGTGCCGACGGCGACGGTGCCGCCGGGGGAGCCACCATCGGGCTCTCGGGCAGGGTGGGGCCGCTGCCAGGAGCGGCGGCCCCGCTGGCCACGACCAACCACAGAGACAACATCACGCTAGTCATGGTGCTCCGGTCTTGCCGAGGCTGCGGCAGGGCCTGGCGTTTCCAGCGCGCGCTTCAAATCGGCCAGGGTCTGCTCCAGCGTGAAACGCTGGTCCGGGCTCTGGCGAAGCACGGCGTTGAGTTCGTTGATGCAGCGGAGAGATCGGTCGACGCGCGGATTGGTGCCGGCCACGTACGCTCCCACCTCGATGAGATCGGCCGTCTCTCGGTAGGCGGCCAGAATTTCGCGTGTCTCCTGGGCCAGATCGCGATGAGTCTGTGACACGATGTCTGTCATCACCCGGCTCACACTGCCCAGCACGTCCACCGCAGGAAAATGACCCCGTTGCGCCAGCCTGCGGGTCAGCACTATGTGGCCATCCAGGCAGGCGCGCGCCGCATCGACCACTGGGTCGGTGAGATCGTCGCCTTCGGCCAGCGCGGTGTACATGGCCGTGATGCTGCCCACTCCTTCCACGTTTCCGGCGCGTTCCACCAAGCGGGGCAGCAAAGCAAACACCGACGGTGGATAGCCGCGCGCGGTAGGAGGTTCGCCCGCCGCTAGTCCGATTTCCCGTTGGGCCATGGCAACCCGGGTGAGCGAGTCGAGCAACAGCAGCACGCGCTTGCCTTGGTCGCGGAAGTACTCAGCCACGGCAGTGGCAGCCATGGCGGCTCGCACCCGCACGAGAGGCGGCTCGTCGCCGGTGGCCACCACGACCACGGAGCGGCACAGGCCCTGGCCCAGGTCGCGCTCCACGAACTCGCGCACCTCGCGGCCTCGTTCCCCCACCAACCCGACCACTATGACGTCGGCGTCGGCATCGCGCGCGAGCATGCCGAGGAGCACGCTCTTGCCCAAGCCCGGCCCTGACATGATGCCCATGCGCTGGCCCTCGCCGCAGGTCAGGCAGGCATCAATCGAGCGAATGCCCAGCACCAAAGGTTTGCTGATGCGCCGTCGGCTCATGGCCGGCGGGGGAGGCGCGTGCAAGGGCACCCGGGTGCGTACCAGCGGGGCCGCCATACCGTCGAGTGGCCGCATGGCTGCGTCGACCACCCGCCCCAGCAGGGCGTCGCCCACCACGATCTCGCCCGCGCTGGCGCGGGGAATAACCGGGCAACCCTCGCCGATGCCGCGCACGTCGCCAAACGGCATCAGGATGGCATGTGAACCGGCGAAGCCCACTACTTCAGCGGTGACCAGGCGGTTGCCGGTGGCTTGAATCTCGCACGAAGTCCCCACTGCTATCTGGGGCAGAGCCGCCTCCACCACGATGCCCGAGGCGCGGGTCACCCGACCCGCCAGGACACAGGGCTCGGCGTTGGCTAGACGGTCGCGGATCTCCTGCAGAGCAAGCAGACTCACGAACTCTCCTCCCAGGTTCCCGCCTGCAGCGCGCGGCGCAGTTCATCGAGACGGGTGTTGATACGACCGTCCACCGTGCCCAGATCGCCCGCGACCACACAGTCGCCCCGCTGCAGGGACGCATCTGCAACTATTTCGATCTGAGCGGCCGCTACCGACGAAATAGCCTGCGCCCCGTCGTTCTTGAGCGCCTCCTCGATCAAGCGAGCATCATCGGGACAAAGCTGCAGCTTGATGTGGCGGGATTCGCCCAAGCGGCGAATCGCACTGCGAACCAGCCCTACCAAGTGCTCCACGTTGGCCGTGAGGTCAGTTTCCAGTATTCGGCGCGCGACCATGAAGCCCACCTCCAGCGCATCGGAACGGGCCTCGGCGGCCAGTCGTTCGGCGGCTTGGCGCAAAAACTGAGCTGCACTGCCGATGCGCTCGCTCACTTCGTCGGCCATCTTCTGCATGTCGATGACCGTTGGGGACGCGGAGCGCTCGGACCCGGAGGGCGAAGTAGCCGTCGCTGAGCGGCGCAGGGGTGAACCTCCGAACGCGGCCGGCTCGACCTGGGGCTGGCTGGGCAGCCGACCCATAAACGTGGGGCGACGGGTGGTGGCTTCTCCGTTGCGCGCGATCATGGTGTCAGACCATCCTTTCCGTGGGGTTGACGATGCTGATGCGACCCTGCTCGGCTAGACCAAAGGCCACCTTGACCAGCTCGGCCTGGGCCGCCTCTACCGCAGCCAGCTTGACCGGACCCATGGCGCTGATTTCGTCTTCCAGCATTTGGCCGGCCCGGGTCGACATGTTCTTGAGGAAGCGCTCCTTCACCGCGGGAGGTGCGCCCTTCAGGGCGACCGTGAGCTGGGTCATGTCGATCTCGCGGATGAGGGCCTGCAGGTCGCGATCGGTGAGGTGGACAAGGTCGTCGAAGGTGAAGAGGCGTGAGCGCAGAGCAGCTCCCAACTCGGGGTCGTCCTTTTCGATCTCGCCGACCACCTCGCTTTGCTGGGCCGCCGGTACCGAACGGAGCAAATTCACGGCGGTGTTGCGCCCGTCGAGCTTGCGCGTATTGGCCGGAGCGGCGGAACTGAGCTCTTGCGATATGGCTTGCCCCACCTCCTGCAGCACCTCGGGCGCCACCGTGTCCAAGGAGGCTAGCCGGCGCAGGATTTGCGGGTGTTGCGCCTGCGGGATGTGTTTGAGCACGGCCAGCGCGTGGGCGTGGTCTATGGTGCCGAGGACGACAGCCGCGGTTTGCGGCTCCTCGCGCGAGAGCAAGAGCGCCAGGGCTTCGGGATCGGCATTAGAGATGATGGTGAACCCTTCTTCCGCCGCCACCGAGGGAGGCGGCAGATCGTCGAACGCGCGGCGTGCGACATCATTGCCGAGAGCCTTGCCGGCGGATTCTCGCAACATGCTGTCGGCCACGATGGCCTCGGCATCGAGCCCGGTCATGACCTTAACGAAACGCGAGAGCGCCGACGGGATGGTGGCGGGGGCCTTGCGCAGGTTGCGCGCCCCCAGCGCGATCAAGCGCACTGTGGGTTCGTCCAGCGCTTTGAAGATCTGGGCGGAAACCTCCGGCCCGAGTCCGAGCAGTACGGCCGCCGCCCGCTGGGCGCCCGGTCCGGCTCCCGGCCCCGATCCTACGTTCGCAACTGTTTCAGACATGTGCGTTCTCCGTGGCCGCGTGGCTCGCCTCGAGGTCGGCGTCCACCCAGGCCTTCAACAGATGGGCGGCTTTGCCGGGATCGGTCTTGCCCACCTCGCGCGCTCGTTCGCGCAGGGCGGTGCTGCTGTCGCCGGACACCATCTTCCAGCTCTCGCCCGACTGAGACATCGAGGCCATGTCCACATCGCCCACCCGGGTGCCTGGCTTCAGCAGTGCAATGGCCGATGACGTGCGCCGAAGTAGACGGACAAAGATGAACAATGCCACGACTGCCAAGGCCGCCCAGCCCAGCATTTTGCCCGCGCGCCACAATTCGGGGCGCTCCCAGAAGGCGATCTTTATGTCCGCCTCCTCGACCTTGGCAAACGGTGCACTGGAGATCTCGAACAAGTCACCCCGCTGAAGCTCGAATCCCATCGCCCGCTTGGCCAAATCGGCCAGCCGGCGCACCTCTTCTGCTGGCCGCGGTTTCCCATTCACGCCGTCCACCACCACGGCAGCAGACAAGCGCACGATGCGTGGGGCGCGGGCGACGGTGCGGGTGACCTTCTTGGCGATTTCGTAGTTGCGCACTTCATCTTCGCGACTGGTCTGCGCGCGGGTGGCGCCCGCACTGGCACCCGCGGTGGCAGCCATCGGTTGGTTGGCGGCAGCGCCCGTCACGCCGGTGCCGTTGCTCCCGTCGCTGCTGATGCTCTCCGACGTCTTGTGCTCGCTGCGCACAGTGGCGGTGTCGGGGTCATAGCTGTCTTGGGTGGTCTCGATCTCGGTCGTGTCGAGATTCGCCGTCACGCGCGCCACTACGGCGCCGCGTCCCACTGCCGGCTCTAGTACGTCGGCAATTCGCTGTTCGAGCGAACTTTCGATCTCGCGCTCCTGCGCCACCAACTTGCCGGTTTGGGAATGGTCGCCTGACAGCACTGCGCCCTTTTGGTCCATGACGGTGACGCTGTCTGAGTCAAGTCCAGGGACTGCCGAGGCGACCAGATGCCGGACCCCGGCCAACTCGCGTTCGTGCATGCTTCGCCCCGGCTGCAGGTTGAGGACCACCGCCGCCGCCGCGTGTCGGTCGTCGTCACGGTACAGGCCCTTTTCCGGCATGGTCACGTGCACGCGCGCCGAACGCACGGCTTGTAGGCGCGAAATGGTGCGCGCCAGTTCTCCCTCGGTCGCCCGGCGCAGATTCACCCGCTGGGTGAACTCGGAGGCGCCGAAGTCGCTGCGGTCGAACAGCTCGAAACCGACGCCGCCCCCGCGGGGCAAGCCCTGCGAAGCCAACAGCAAGCGAACGTCGTGGACTTGCGAGGCTGGTACCGACAGCGCACCTCCGTTTGCTTCGCTGCGGGAGGGGATGCCGGCAGCCTTGAGCACGGCCGCGGCCTCAGAGGCGTCTTCCGGCGATAGGTTGGTGAACGCATATTGATAGGTGGCGCCGCTGCCCATGATGCTGACCAACACTCCCGCCAGCAGCGCGAGGCCAACGATCGAACCGAGGAGCATACGCGATCCCGCGTTCATCTCGAAGAGGCGCCGAGGAAACCCGCGAAACATCTTGCTGAGCTGATCCATGGTTTACACGCCCATGCGCATGATCTCGTTGTAGGCGTCCACCACCTTGTTGCGCACCCGCACCGCCAAACGCATGGCCACGTCGGCCTTCTCGAGCGCCAGCGCCATTTCGTGGAGATTGCCGGCGCCTTTGGCTACTTGCGCCGCCTGTTGGTCGGCTTCGACTTGCAGCTTGTCCACCTCACCCAGCGCGCGATCAAGCTCGCCGGCGAAAGCCGCGGCGTTCGTCGGCTTGGCACCTCGCGGGTTGGCGCGTTCGGGCCCGTCCAGCCCGTCGATTCTCGCAAAGGTGATGTCCATTTCCGTGCGCATGGTTGTTGTCCGTCAGCAGTGGTTTCTCATCGGGTGATGTCGAGGCCGCGGGCCGCCATCTGTTTGAGCGTCTCCAGCGCAGTGGCGTTGGCGTCGTAGGAGCGTGAAGCCGAGAGCAGATTGACCACTTCGTGCACCGGATTGACGTCGGGGAAGGTGACAAACCCGTCGGGGTCGGCGTCCGGATGTCCCGGGCTGTACACTTTGCGGCCGGGACCGCTGTCGGCCACGATGCGCGACACGCGCACACCCATGGGCCCGGTGGCATCGGGCGCGATTTCGCTGGCATCACCCATGCGCATGGACTCGAACACGGGATCAAGCCGGCGGTACATGTTGCCGCTGGCGTCGCGGGTGGTCTCAGCGTTGGCCAGGTTCGACGAGGCCAAGTTCACGCGCACGCGCTCGGCGGAAAGAGCGGTTCCGCTCACGTGCAGGGCTGTCAAGAAATCCATTCCCATGCTTTGCCTTTCCTAGTTGCCGTCCGAAGCCACGTACTTGAGGATGGCCAGCTTGCGACCGGCGGCTCGCGCACTGGCGCCGTACTGCAAGGCGTTTTCGGCCATGGCCACCATGGTCCGGTCGAGATCCACTGTGTTCCCATCCAGCGAAGCGTTGCTCGACGGGATATCCACCACTGGCAGGTCTTTGGGCGAAAGCTCGGCATCCCCGGCGCTCGCGCTGCCGATGGGCACACCAATTTCCATGTGGCCAGGGGCAGCGGTTACGCTCTCCAGTGTGGTGCTAGTCTCAGAGCGGTTTGCCACCGAGACCATGGCAGCAGTGAAATCCAAGTCTTTGGGACGGAAGCCCGGGGTATCCACATTGGCCGCGTTGGCGGCCAGCAGATTGTGGCGCAGCAAGCGCACATCGAGGCTGCGTTCCAGTTGACTGAGAGTTGAGTCGAAGATCTTCACGCTATCGTCTCCTCTTGCCAGTCGCATGCCAAAACCGTCCTTGCCAGCGCGGCACGGTTCATGGCGCCTCCGAGGTCACATCGTCAGCTGCCTCGGCCGATAGACGAGCATTGGTCGCGCGTGCGATCGCGGTGTAGGCCAAGGTGAGATCACGCGTGGCCTCGCCGATCACCAGCCGCGTGCCTACCGCGCTGGCCAGCTCGTCATCGCTTCCTTCCATCTCTTTGAGCACGGCATTCCAGCGGGAGCCGGTCAGCTTGTCGCGGCCCAGGCGTGTCTCGGCATACTCGGCCACTACGCGCGCGCGCGTGCGTTCGGCGCCCGCCAGGTAGAATTCCACGGTGCGAAGCAGAAATTCGCCCAGCAAACCCGGGCTAGTGGCTTCCACCGCCTGAACGCTGGCTGCCATCAGGTTGCCGGCGAAGACCCGGGCTCCCAACCCAGCCGCCTTTTGCGCTGCCGCGCGTACCAGGGTGAAGGCAAGGGGACCTTCCAGGCGGCCCGGCAGGGCCAGGTACGTGTCCAGCGCCTCCACCGCGCCGATTCTTCCTGGTTCTTCCAGCACCTTGAGCAGCAACCCACGGCAGAAGAGCAGAGTGCTACCATCGCAGCCACCGTGGGCGGCGTCGATGGCCTGCCGGAGGGCGAGCATGGCCTGCGGAAGCTCGCCCATGTACGCGGCCACGCGCGCCGAACGCAGAAGCATTTCGGTGTGCAATGGCTCGGCCAGCGCCGAATTGTCGAAGAAGTACGGCCGCTGCTTGCCCAAGCACGTGCCGGACAATTCACACAGTCGGGCCGCCGCCAACCGGCCGAACCCTCCCACGCGGCCGGCGGCCTGATACCAGCCCGCAGCCGCGACCGGATCTCGGTTCCTCAGCGCTATGTCTCCCAAGCGCAGGGCTGCCACGCGGCGGCCTTCCGCGGCCAGGGCGCGGCGGAACTCCACTGCAGCGACGGTGTATTGTCCGACGTGATAGGCACACTCGCCGCGTGCGACTGGCGTGTTGCCCGGACACCCGTCCCCGAAGTGGAAATCGAGGGGACTGTAGAAGACTTCGATGCGATTCTCCTCACCACTCCAGGGCACGCCTCGCAATTCGTAGATTTCCAGGAAAAGGTTGCCCTTCTCGCTAAGCAACACCCCATCGAGTCGACGCGTGACACACTGGAGGACGACAGTGTTGTGATCCACCAGGGTGCGCGGGCATAGACGCGAACCTGCCGCAGCGATCTTGGTAGCCAGACCCATACCGTCGCGGGTGGAGCGTAGTTCGATTTGCTTGCTGAAGGGATAGGCCGTCAACGTCACCGTTCCAGAGGAACGCGGCAACGGGATGCGCTCGACCGTCTCCACCATGGGCAGGCGTGGGGTCGCGTCGGCTGCCTCGGCAGCCAGGGCAAGGAGAACGAACGGGACAAGCATCGCGTTGCCAGGCAATGCAGGGTCTGTGCCGGAGTTCTGCGAAGCGATGGGGCTGCAACTAAATGAGCGATCTCATCTGGGGCAGCCACGCGCCGCTGAGAACACAGAGGGGAGAGGGGAGCACACAGAGTACTCGGCCATTCGTCTGCCCTGCTGTCACCGATCTGGCGCGACAGGAAACTTGCCGGTCACGGAGCTGACACGTCAGCGGCGCGACGACGCAGCTTTTCCACCAAAGTCGTGCGGCCGAGGCCGAGCAGGCGCGCGGCCTCCTTTTTGTTGCCGCCCGATTGTTCGAGCGCCGTGCGGATGTAGAAGTCTTCCAATGTGCGCAGGAGATTGGGAAGATCCACAGGCAAAGAGAGATTTGCCTGCGGGCAGATCGCGGGCGCCTCTGCCCCGTGTGTGCTAGCCACTTCCCCGGTTTCCGGCGCCAGAGCCACGGGCCCGCGCCGAACCGGAGTGTCGAGAAGCTCACTGCGTTCGGGCACCGAGACCGGGTCAGGCACGCAATCGAGGTCCGCCCAGATCTCTTGCGAGCCTTCATCCGCGAGGACCGACTCCACTTGGGTGCCACCGAGCCGGCTGTCCTCGTGTACCTCGACGAACGCCGCGGGCAGGTCGGCCATCTCGATCATGCGACCCTGCGCGCATACCGACAGACGCTCGACTAGATTCTCCAGCTCGCGCACGTTCCCGGGCCAGTTGTAGCGCTCAAGCTGGCGCATTACTGCAGAGGTGACGCCCCGTTGTTCTCCGTGGCGTTTCCAGAAATGGTGGAACAAGGGAACGATGTCGCAACGCCGCTCGCGCAGGGGCGGCAAATGGACTGGGCAAACATGCAAACGATAGTAGAGATCACGGCGAAAACGGCCCAGCCGCACCTGTTGGGCTAGGTCACGGTTGGTCGCTATGACCAGACGAAAGTTGGCGGTGATCGAGGTTGAGCTGCCCACCGGTTCGTAGGTTCTTTCCTGCAGCAGGCGCAGCAACTTGACCTGCATCGACAACGGCAACTCGCCGATTTCGTCGAGAAACAGGGTTCCGCCCTCAGCCATGGCGACGCGGCCGCGGCGCGAAGCTCCGGCGCCGGTGAAGGCGCCGCGCACGTAGCCGAACAGCTCGCTCTCGATGAGGGTCTCGGGGATGGCGCCGCAGTTGACTGGGACGAAGGGGCGGTCGGCGCGGGAACTTTGCGCGTGAACCAGGCGAGCGAAGACCTCCTTGCCCGTCCCGGTCTCGCCGGTGAGCAACACGGTGGCATTGCTCGCGGCGATGCGCGTGCAAGTGGCGCGAATAGCGGCGATGGGTGAGCCGGGACCGTAGATGAGACCCGGATCGGCAGGGAACAAATCGGAGACTACTGAAGATTCATTAGGGAGAGCCGTGTTCAACATCACATGACCTTCTTGTTGTCGTTGCCGAAGTCGTCTTGACCCTCATCCCGTGGTTGGGTCCGTTGTCGCAGGAAGTCCCCGAACCCACGTGGCAGATGAAAAAGCAAGCTGAAGCGACCCATGCGCAGGGTCTCGCCACCCCGTAGGCGGCATGGCTTGCGCGGGATCAGCGGCACTTCATCGACTAGGGTGCCATTGGTCGTGCCCATGTCGGTCAGTCGGTATTCGCCGTCGACCAGCGCCAGCAGGCAATGCCGTGTCGAAATCGTGTACTCGGGGATCACCAGATCATTGTCCGATGTGCGGCCGATGGTCACCGGGCCGCGCACCGAGTTGCGACCCTTGGCCACTGGGAAAACCCGCCCTGCCAGTGCGGTTGCCTGCAACAAGTCGCTGTTCGCAGCGATCATGGTGCCGCTTCTGCTGGCGTTTCCCTGCAGCACTCCACCGATGCCGGACACGATAAGAACTGGCCAGGGATACGCGCGCACGAACGACTGGGGACCAAGTCGCCGATATTCTGCTTCAAATTCCGCTAGGTAAGCCGGCATGCATACGTCTCGCACTGGTGACCGGTCAACTCGAACCCTTGTTCGGAGGTCCTTGTCTTGAACCTGGGCTGCACGTCGGTGAGGAATGCAACGACCGATCCAACCCGAATGGGTTGAGGCGAAGGCACTTACTGCGAGCAGACGTCGGTTTTCCGACGGCTCGTACCGCTCTTAGGGGTGTCGGCAAACCGACACTTACTTCATCCCACAATTGAATATGGGAACCCTGAGAGGGTTCCCATGCCCTCCCGCGCTCTGGCTCCGGCGGGCAAAGCNNGGTTCGAATCCCTTCTCCTCCTCTGTTTGAGATGGGAACCCTCAAAGGGTTCCCAGATGCTCCCGCGCTCTGGCTCCGGCGGGCGAAGCCCGCCTACGCCTACGCGATCATGGGAACCCTGAGAGGGTTCGCTCCGCCCTTCGGCCCCCCACCTGCCCCCTCCCACCGCTCGCTTCCCCCTTCGGGGACTTCGGGAGCTCCACCTCCCCCACCACACCCGCTCGCTCCGCTCGCGCCCTCGCGCTCGGCCTCGCCATGCCCTCCCGCGCTCTGGC
>PMJO01000008.1 GCA_003158455.1 Myxococcales bacterium
GTTCATCAGCACCTGTTCGATCTGTCCCGGGTCGGCCCAGACCAAGCCGAGATCCGGCGCAAGCGCCTGAACATAGTCAATGTCCTCGCCGAGGATCCGGCGCAGCATCTTCTCGACCCCGTCGGCGATCTTGTTCAGGTTCAGCACCACGGGCTGCAACACCTGCTTGCGACTGAAGGCGAGGATCTGCCGGGTCAGCACCACTGCACGCTCGCCCGCCCTCTTCGCCTGCAAGAGATCTTCCCGGACACGGTCATCCTCTCGTGCCGCCGCCATCGCGAAATCCGTGCAGCACAGGATGACGGAGAGCAGGTTGTTGAAGTCGTGCGCAATGCCGCCCGCGAGACTGCCAATGGCTTCCATTTTCTGCGCCACGCGAAGCTGCTCTTCGAGTTTTTCGCGCTCCGCCTCGGCCCGCTTGCGCGGGGTGATGTCCCTGAAGTACCACACTCGACCAAAGCGCGGCCCGTCCGCACCGACCATCGGCGCCGAGTAGCGATCGAATGTCCTTCCATCTTTCAGAGCGATCTCGTCCTGGCTCTTTTCATCAGGACTTGCGTAGAGGCGCTTCACCACGCCGATGAACTTCGCCGGATCCTCCAGGTTGTCCATCACCGACTGCAGGGCCCGCTCGTCGGATCTGGATTCCATGACGTCGGAGGGAATACCCCACATCTCAACGAACTGCCGATTGGAAGACACTATCCTGCCGTCCGGATCCACTACGAGGATTCCGTCGATAGAGGATTCCTGTTGGGTTGCTGTCGCCAGCGGCCAGCGAGGGTCCCACTTTCACCGGAATCACCGGGGACCAGGGACCCAGGCGGTGGCGCGGAGGCGGATCTTCGCACTGCCCATCGCCGGGTGGGTGGTGTAGGGCATCTGCCGCTGCGGTGGCGGCAGTGCGGGGCTGAGGGTTTCCTTCCCGGACAGGCTGGGGGTGGTCAGAGACTGCTCGGCTTGTAGCCTTTCCCGTCGAGGATGAAGGTTTCTGCACGCTCGGTGAGGCGCTTGGCGATGACCTCGGCGTTGAGCGGGTCAGGGAAGACCTTGGTCCAATCCTTGAACGGACGGTTGGTGGTGATGAGAGTTGCCCGGCGGTAGTCGTAGCGTTCGGCGATGACCTGGAATGCGAGCTTGGCCTGGGCCGGGTCCATGGCGAGGACGGCGAAATCGTCGACAGCCAGGAGGTCTGCGCGCACGTAACGGCGTAAGGCCCGGTCGAGGGAGCCGTGGATATCGGCGCCGTGCAGGTCGGTCAGCATGCGCGGGGCGGAGGTGAAGACGACACGCTTCTGGGCCTGGCAGGCCTTGAAAGCCAGGGCGCGTGCGAGGAAGGTCTTGCCGGTGCCTGGGTTGCCGATGAAAAGAGGATTGGTGCCCTTGGCGATGAAATTGAGGTCGTGCAAGGCGAGGTAGCGAGCACGCAGCCGCTTGCGGGCCGGGTCGAAATCGAAGTCGAAGGCATCGACGGTATTGATCTCTGGGAACCGGGCGTCTTTGATCCTGCGCTCGACGGAGCTGCGAATGCGGCTGTGTTTCTCGCCGTCACACAGACAGTCGATGACCGCGGCTGGGGTGAGGTTGTCCTTGCCAGCGCGTTCGAGCAGATCCTTGACGGTCGCGACCATGCCCGGCAGGCGAAGCCAGCGGAGCTTCTCGATGAGGACTTCGACTTGACTTGGATCCTCGTGACTTCTCATTGTGTCTCTCCTTGGGCGGTGGGGTCGGATGGCAGCTCGCCGGGATCGCGAGTCATGGCGGGCGACACGAGCTGGTCGTACATGGCAAGGTCAGGCTCGCGCAGGGCGATGCCGTCGAGCGCTGGGTCGCCAAGATACAGAGGAGGCGCGCAGGGGGTGAGACCCTTCTTGTGGCGCAGGACGTACTCGACATACTCGGCGCCGACGTGGCCAGTGCGCATGACCTCATCGACGGCGCTTGCGGTGGCGGAGCCGCCGAAGAGTTCGACCAGGAAGGTCAGGCGCATGGTCTCGCGCCGAAGAGATCGTGAGCCCGCGGCCAGGATCTGGAAGTAACGGATGCCGATAGCGCCAAGTGCGGTCAGGCCAGGCGGCAATTCGCCGGGCTGACAGCGCGGCTTCTTGGCGATAGCGGCTTTGCGGTGAGCCGGGTCCTCGATGTCCTTGTTGGTGTCCCAGCAGCGCGCATGTGAGGCGATGAGCTTGGGCCCAAGAAAGACAGACACATCGTGGTCGCTGCCACGGACNNAGGACGAGTTGGTCCACCAAGTGCGGCGGCACAGAGTAGAGATTGCGGTCGAAGCGGACGCGGAAGGTCTTGCTGACCGTGGCCGTGTCCATGTCGTCGGTATTGAGCGAGATTTCCTGGATGGGGCGCAAGGTCCGGCGTTCGTCGTGCTCGAAGACCAAGGCGGGGACCTTGCCGGTAATCTCGTGAACGCGGTTGTTGGCGAAAGTGTCGCGCCAGGCGGCTGCCTTGACGTTGAGATCCAGCAAGTCGGAGGGACGGCAGCCGGGCCAAAAGCGCTCGCGCACGAAGCCGATGNNTTCGTTGCCGCGGGCGACGTTGCAAGCGATGGCGCCGAACTGGCGGACGCGCGCGTAGGCCAAGAATTTGGGATTGAAGACCGTGGCGGTCGGTGTGTGCAGCTTCACCACGGTTTTCATGTTGTCGAAGATGTCGACGGTGGTGCTGCCGCCGAAGAAGCGCAGGGCGCGCTCCATGCAGCGAAGAAACGAGCCCATGGACTGGCTGAGGGTGAATTCCAGGTAGAGCAGGCGCGAGTAGCACATCACCATCACGAAGGCGCTCACCCTGCGCGTGCAGCCTGGCAGAGCGAAACCGAAGTCGGCCCAGTCCACTTGCGCCGCCGTGCCCGCCTTGAAGTCCAGCGTGAGAAACGGCTCCTTCTCGGCGTGCGGGCGCAACTGTCGGAGTCGCGCTCGCACGATGGTGATGCCACCGCGGTAGCCGAGCGTGCGCAGTCGCTCCAGCATCGCGGGCGCGAGCATTTCCGGTGTCTCGCCCAGGATTTGTCGAATGGCTCCGTCGTAGCGATCGAGCAGTCGCGTGCGTGGCGCCGCCATCGCCTTCTTTGTCACGCGGTCGCCATCGAGCAGCCTGCGCACCGTCTTCCGTGCCAGCTTCAGCCGACGCGAGATCGCGCGGATGCCGAGATTCTCCGCGTAGGTAAGCCGCAGCACCTCTGCACGGCGCTGCGCGAACAGATCTTCGTCAGCGCTCATGGCCTGCACCTGCGGCGAGCGTGTCGTGGGCGATGATGAGGTAGCGCATGTCGAGGCGGTGGCCCGGAACGCGGCCGAGCACGTCCTCCCAAACTTCGAGCCAGCAGGCGCCCGAGTTGGTCCCGTCCACATACAACACAACATCGACCGATCCCCCGTGCCACAGCCATAGCAGCGACATCAGACGGCGCACTTCCAGTGCCTGCGGCACCGTCGCCACCGGCCCTTTCAGCGTGATCTGTGTGTAGGCCCCCTTGTGCAGGGGCCGCAATTCCAGGGTGAGCGGTGTCGGGTCCATCCATGGCCTCCGTGTCGGTCGCGACTACAGATGCCGGAGTCGTCAACTTTTTGGAACCATGATCCCCCACGCGGCGATCTCGCTCGCGGGCACGGTAGGCACGCTGCTGGTCTCGGTGATCGGCTCGCCCCTCGTCGCTGGCCCGGTGTTCCCTGCGCGCCTTGCGGGCTGTCCGCGCACGCCCACCGTCGCGACATACCTGACCACAGTACACGTGGCCGCGATCGCACCTGCGGTGTATCCAGAACTCCTCGCCGCACTGCTTGCACTGTCGAAAGCGGATTTCCAGCTGTCCTCGACGAGGTCGAAGAACTGGACGCCAACACTGCTTGGCCGCATCCTGCTTCCGACCTGCGTTGATCGGTCAGGTGTGCGGCGCACCCGCGCTGCCCCAAGGAGGCTCGGAGCGCCAACTCCGGGCCTTCTTCCTTTTTACGACCTACGTTGCGCGCCAGAGTCGCCCCAGAACCCGCTCAACGCCATTTTCATGCCTGCGTGGTACCCGGGCTCCGGTGATTCCGCTGAAAAGGGGACC
>PMJO01000257.1:0-526 GCA_003158455.1 Myxococcales bacterium
GTCGCTGGAAACCACCATGATCTATTCGGTGGCGGGCTCGTTGGCCGGGCGATCACTCATTGCCGAACGGCCCTTTCGCGCGCCCCACCACACAGTCAGTGTGGCCGGCTTGGTGGGTGGCGGGCCCATGGTGCGGCCGGGGGAAATCTCGCTGGCTCACAATGGGGTGTTGTTCCTCGACGAGCTGCTGGAATTCGGCCGGCACGCTCTGGAGGCCCTGCGCCAACCGCTGGAGGAGCGGGAGATCTCAGTCGTGCGCGCCCGCCGCACCGCCACCTTTCCCGCCGACTTCATGCTGGTCACAGCGCTGAATCCTTGTCCTTGTGGCCATTATGGAAATCCGCTGCGCACGTGTACCTGCTCACAGTTGGCCATCAACAACTACCGGGCAAAGCTGTCCGGGCCGTTGTTGGACCGCATTGATATGCACGTCGAGGTGCCAGCCATTTCGTATCGTGAATTGGCCGGCAGCGAGGCCGGCGAATCCAGCGCCACAGTACGAGCCCGAGTCGAAACCGCGCGCGCA
>PMJO01000257.1:580-14661 GCA_003158455.1 Myxococcales bacterium
GCCGAGGCGCTACAGTATAGATTCCTTGATCGGGAGGTAGGCGGTTGACTTCGGTTGAGAACACAGAGGGGAGAGGAGAGGGCACAGAGGACGCTGGCCTGGGCGCGCCGGTTGGGCTCAACCGGGTGTCTGGTGCTATCATCGGCGCTGCGATCGAGGTGCATCGGCAGTTGGGGCCAGGCCTGCTTGAGTCGGCCTATGAGGTGTGCCTTGAGCGTGAACTGACGATTCGTGGCCTGGGCGTGGAGCGACAGCGGATGATCCCGGTCAGGTTTCGGGGAATCCGTGTACCGCGCGCGTATCGCATGGACTTTGTCGTCAATCGCCTGGTGGCCGTCGAAATCAAGGCTGTGGACCGCGTCTTGCAGATTCACGAAGCCCAACTCCTTTCCTACCTGCGACTCTCCAACCTCAAGCTGGGGTTGCTCATCAACTCCCGTGTCGGATTGCTCAAGCACGGGATCAAACGCCTGCGTCTGTTCTGACTCTGTGTCCTCCCCTCTCACCTCTGTGTTCTCAACCAACAACCAAACAGGAGATGACCCATGTCCAGCATCAAGGAACAACTGAAAGAGAAATTCAAGGCCCTATCCTCTGCTCTATCCGCCATCGAGAAACAATTCGGCAAGGGCGCCATCATGTCCCTCGGGGGCGTCGATACCAGCGACATTGCCGTGATACCCACGGGCTCAATCGGCCTCGACCTGGCCCTGGGAGTGGGCGGGCTGCCGCGCGGCCGCNNGCTGGATGTGACCTACGCGCGCAAACTGGGCGTGCGCATCGAGGACCTGTTAGTATCCCAGCCCGACAACGGCGAGCAAGCCCTGGAAATTGCCGACAAGCTGGTGGGTACCGGCGCCGTCGACATGATCGTCATTGATTCGGTGGCAGCCCTGGTGCCCAAGGCTGAGATTGAGGGCGAAATGGGCGATGCGCACATGGGCCTGCAAGCCCGCCTGATGAGCCAGGCCTTGCGCAAGCTGACCGCAGCCACTTCCCGCAATGCTACCTGCGTATTCTTCATCAACCAGCTTCGCCAGAAGATTGGCGTGGTCTACGGCAATCCTGAGACCACCACTGGCGGCAACGCGCTCAAGTTCTACGCGAGCGTGCGGCTCGACATCCGCAAGATCGGCGTGGTGAAGAACGGCGAGCAAGTGGTTGGCACCAAGACCCGGGTCAAGGTGGTGAAGAACAAGGTGGCGCCGCCCTTCCGCGAGTGCGAGTTCGAGATCCTCTACGGCAGTGGCGTGAACGCCGTGGGCGAAGTGGTGGATCTGGCAAGCGAAGCTGGCCTCCTGGAGAAGTCGGGCGCTTACTACTCATGGCAGGGCGAGCGCATTGCCCAAGGCCGCGACAAGGCCTGCCAGTACCTGGCCGAGCACCCGGAGCTGGTCGACCAGCTACGAGCAAAGCTGGTCGAGCAACGCAAAGCCGAGAACGCGCGTTTGGGAGCCGCCCCGGCGAGCGCGAGTGCCGAGCCCACGAGCACGGACACCGCCGCGGCGTAGGGCCCTTGCATCGCGGCTCTGATGAGTTGGCCCCGCCGTCGAGAATGTTGGTGCTCTGTCAGCTACGGGGACACGCCTCGCCGTCGAGAGTGTCTCTGATTGATCGGCGTGGCCACCTGGGCTAGAAGCGAAGCTCTGGTGCGACTCACTTCAACCACCCGGGAGGCTATCCGATGCGATCTGGTCGGCTTCTTTCGTTTGCCACGGTAGTGACTGCGGTGATCATTGGGCCCGCACCGGCGCGCGCGGGCGTTGGCTTGGAAGTCGTGCTTCGCCCCGCATATGGCTCGGCGGGTGACGAATCGCCAGTGCTCTACGAACCGACCGGCGTCGTACGGACGGAACCCGGCGCGGTTGGCTCGGTTTGGGCGGGGACGGCCAAGCCGTATGGCGGGGGATTCGTTGTCGACGGGGCTTGTAGACGTAATCCCCGTCGGTGACCACGGTGAGGTCGCTGGCCACGGCCTGGTCGCGCACGGTCCACGCCGGCGAGGTCGCGTTGCCATCCTGGAAGTCGTCACAAAAATCGGCGGTGACGCCGGCACAAAACGCGCCGGTCACGGCCTGCTGGGTGGTCTCGATCTCACCCGTCGGAGAAGCGGACTCTTGCTTGCTCCGGCCTTGGCCGCAGCCCGTGCTCCACGCCATCATCATCAAGACCAGCCACTTTGCCGACGAAAAACGCAAAAGGACGCCACGGGCTCTGCCAGTCTTCTTCTTCGTTACGGTCCTCAGCTACCGCACGCCACTGTAGCTGTAATCCGAGGTGGGCTATCGGCGCCCATTGCTTGGCAAGCATCGCCGAGCAAGACGATCTCGCCGTTCTGCCTGTCGCCCCACATCCATTCGTCGGGTGAAAGGTCGATGTTGTCCGCGGCGATAACGATGGTGCCATTCGGCCCAGGAACCGATGTCGACAGATAGGTACAATTCCCGACTTGGTCGCGAATAGCGGTCAGAGCCGCATTGAGGTCGGACTGAGAGCTGGCTTGGTAGTAGCTGAGCGTGCTGCCACTGCGGGCACGCCCCCCTGCAACCGCCATGGCATTGAGCACATCGCTGAAGTCCGAGCCCCTCGGGTCCTCAATGCCTATGACATAGGTCGGCAGCCCCTGCGCTTGGCGATTTGCTATCGTCTTGATCGTTCGCGTATCGTCCAAGCAAATGGTCGCAAGAGAGCAATCACTGGGGAATCCCGGCTCGGAGCACCGACAATGGCTTGGGTTGAGGTGTGCGTTGCAATTTGGTCCACCATCAGTAGCCAGGACCATGACCCGCCCAGTGCTCGGGCCCCCCAAACCGAGCAACACCTCTGCAGCGAGATCGATCGCCGCCGCGATGGGCGTGCTACCGCCCGTGACAACGGCGTTCATGATGCGCACAAGGGATGCCACGTTGCCGGTCGCAGGCGCGAGTTGAGGCCTTTGTGGGACCGAACACGCACCTCCCAATGGCGCGGGGAAGATCAGTGCTCCAATCGCCATCTTATTGTCCACCGAAGGTAGTACCGTCGACAAGGCAGACGTCAGCACGTGCCAGCGGGTGTCAAAGGCGTTGGTGCCCACGAGCATCCCCATTTCCATTGTGGCCGAGCCATCGAGCACGAACATGGCCGTGGGGAGGACCGGCGTGAGTTGGAACGTGCCTGGTGAGCAGGCCGGACCAATCGGACCAACCGCAGAGTCGTTGAGTGGGGTTCGATAGCCGATGCAACCAAGAAGCGAGGCGGCAAGCAAGGCGCACAGGGCACATTCAATAGTTGCGGCTATTCGCAAGGCGCGGTTGCCTTGCTCGGCATCTTGACGGTCGGCCACAGGGTCGCGCAACTGCTGATTCCTCCCACCGCGAGGTACGCTGCCAAGATTGTCCCAGCATGTAATTCGTGTCAACCATATCCCTGCCGATCCTTGCTGCCAAGCAGTGTTCGACTATCTCTGTCGACGATCGGGCGTGATGAAGTAGACTATGCCCGGCAGTCGGTAGCCATGGAGATCTTCACCATACCCCACGAAGGTCGGCACATTCTGTATTTTCCCTTTCGGAATGCCGTCTTTGCGGGAAATGCGGCGCTGGTGAATCTTGCCCGTCGAGCGCAGCAAGGACAGGCTTCAGCCGTCAGACAACTTCGCGACATGCTTGGTGACAAACTCTGGATTGACGATCCGCGTGAGACCGCCCTGCGTTCGCGCGCACTGCCCGAGCCCTTTCGCCCGACCAGTATCTCCCTGCTGCTCACTGACGACTGCACTCTTCGGTGCAGGTACTGCTATGCAGACGGCGGCAAGAGCCGCCAAGCTATTTCCTGGGACACAGTTGCTGGGGTAATTGACGTGATTTTCGCCAATGCCGCTGCAATCGGCTGCGAGGACGTGGCAGTCAACTTTCACGGCGGTGACGTGGGTGCCGTATGGCCATTGTTTGTCCGAACGAGAGGCTACATGCGGGACAAGGAGAAGAGCCTTGGCATCCGGGCTGCGACGTCCGTGGGCACCAACGGCGTGCTGGACGACGCCCAACGACTTTGGCTGACCGAGAATATCGATTCAGCCACGCTGTCAGTTGACGGGCCCCCGGCAATTCACGATTCCGCAAGGGCCTTTCCAGATGGCAGTCCGTCGTCCAACTTTGTGCTGAAGACCATGCAGCATTTCGATCGGGTCAAGTTCCCCTACGGAATACGCAGCACGGTCACCGGTGAAAATGTGTCACGCATGGACGAGTGCGTTGGCTATATTTGCGCGAATAGCGCGGCCAAGCGCATCCAGATGGAGCCAATGTATCCGCAGGGAAGGGCGGCAAACGGGAACGTGTCGCCACCGAGTGCGCGGGCGTTCATCGACAATTTTCGCACAGCCCGCAAGGTGGCCTCAAGCTTTGGCAGGAGACTTTGCTACTCCGGCGCCAGACTGGATGTCTTGACCAATGTCTTCTGCCGGGCATGCGGAGACTCCTGCGTGGTAACGCCCAGCGGGGATATCACTAGCTGCTACGAAGTAGCTGACGCGGCCAATCCGCTGGCAGGGGTCTTCTTCTATGGCCGCTACGATCCGAAGACACGCACTTTCGTTCTGGACCGGGATCGGCGCGAGCGTCTTTTCGGCCTTTCCGTGCTTGAGAAGCCGGAATGTAGCGACTGTTTCTGCAAATGGCATTGTGCTGGTGACTGTCCAGCCAAGGCGCTGCTTTCCGAGAGGGCGGAGATTGACAATTTGCCTGACCGTTGTCTGATCAACCGCGAACTCACCAGGGACCAGCTCGTAGCAGCTTTGGGGGTGGCGGCAGAAGTCGATTCCTCGATTCTTGGCACCGCCGTGTCCCCAAGGTAGCCTGTCTTCCCGAAATCTCTGGCCGTTGTCTGGCCGTTGTCACGAAGGACACGATTGTCATTTCTGCGCGCAACTGGGATATACTGGCCTTTGGTAATCGCAGACCACTGAGTTGCTCAGCAACGGGAGGAATCTATCGATGCGAAAGACCAATGTGATCCTGACGATTCTTGCTACCAGTACGATTTCCTTCGCGGCCCTCGCCGAGAACGAGGCAACCCCGACGTCAGGAACAGCCGCGCCCGTGGCTGCGCCCGCCGCAACGCCTGAGCCATCACCTGCGCCGCCCCCCGTGGCTGCGCGACCTGTTGATAGCTCGAGGATACAGGTTGGCGTTGCCTTTTTGCCCATGCTTCTCGGCGAGGGAACGGTAACGTCCCCGCAGTTCAGTGGCAGTGTCACCGGCGACCTCAAGTTCGCGTACGGTTTCGTTCTAACCGCGGGCTACGTTGTAGTCGCCGGGCTGTGTGTGGGCATAGCGCCGCAACTCATCCTGAACGTCCTCGGCAGGAACACCCCAGGCGATTCTTCTACCGAGATCGATCTTTCGGCCCGGATAGCCTATGCGTACCACGTGATCCCAAGGCTTGCCGTGTACGCCGAGGTCCTTCCAGGATACTCCATCTTTTCCGTGCCCAGACTGGCCAACGGGCAAGGCGCGCCCCAGGGGTTCGTCGTTGCTGCTGGCGCTGGCGCAGCCTATGACTTCACGGACATGTTCTTCGCCAACCTGGGAATTGGCTATCAAATGGGTTTCCAGTCATCCTCTTTTGGCGGCAAGAGCTATGAAGACTATACGAGGTTTCTCCGCATCGCCGTCGGCGGAGGCATGAAGTTCTAACCTCATCGCCGCGCCCATGGTGCCAATGTGCGCCGCGCCCGCCGGCTTGAGCCCCGCGGCGCAGGAGGTGACACTGGCCGGCAGGCGCTGTTCAACCGCCTCTCTCAGCGGGGGGAAGATGGGGTAAACTACCTCGCATGGTCAGGCCAGGCCTTGCGGGACGCGGACCGCGGGCCAGTTGCACTTGGGCCAGACGACTTCGAGGAGAAGGCAGCCATGGCTGACAGAAAACATAACGACCGGTTGAGCGAATTCGTTGACCCGCTAGATGCGGACGAGGCCCCACAGGTTTTCAAGATTGGACATGTGGGACCGGAGCGGCGGGCCTTTCTCAAAGGTGCGCTGGCCGCAGCCGCTAGCCTTTCGGCCGCAGCCCTGGGCGGCTGCGACACGGGCAAGCGCTACTACTCGACGCGCAAGTACCGATGCAAGAGCACGTATGTATTGGCGCATAGCGCAAGGGTGGAGTCAGTTGCCATAAGCGCAGATGGAACCCTGCTCGCGTCCGGGAGCGAAGACCGGACCATCAAACTGTGGAGTCTGCCTGACGGTGCGCTCTTGGCCACCCTGACAGGGCATGCCAGCTACGTGGAGTCCGTGGCTTTCAGCAGAGATGGGACGCTACTTGCGTCGGGGAGTGTCGATAGCACCATCAAGCTCTGGAGCTTGCCCAATGGCACCCTCTTGCGCACCCTGACAGGACACGCTGACGCTGTGTGGCAGGTGGCAGCGAGCCCTGATGGGACCCTGCTCGCATCGGGAAGCAGCGATGGCACGGTCAAGCTCTGGAGCTTGCCACAAGGCGGGCTTGTGAGCACGCTGGCGGGCACGACACCCGTAGCTTTTGTCCCCGATGGCACCCTGCTCGTGTCAGGGGGCAGCATCGATGACTATTCTATCAAACTCTGGAGTCTACCCAACGGCACCCTTCTGAACACGCTTTCCGGGCACTCTGACTGGGTGGCGGCACTCGCTGTCAGCCCTGACGGAAGCGTGCTGGCCTCTGGAAGCTGGGATGCCACCATCAAGCTCTGGGCCCTGCCGGACGGAGCACCCCTGGGGACGCTCACAGGTCATTCCAAGGCCTATTCCAACGCCGTGGACACACTAGCCTTCAGCCCGGACGGGACACTCCTCGTTTCGGGCGGTGCCGACAAGACCGTCAGACTTTGGAGCCTTCCCGACGGGATGCTGAGGAAGACGGTTACGGCGAATTCTGGTGGCGTCGTTTCACTCGCAATCAATCCCGAAGGAACTCTTCTCGCTGCGGCGGGATCGGATGCAACTATTGGTCTTTGGAGTCTCCCTGACGTAGTTCTACTCTCACCACTTGTCGACCCCGCCCAGTGCACGGTAACAAACAACGATCTATACGATAAGTCTTGCACGCCCATAGGTTCGGCCACAACAACCTGCGGCTGCAATGCGGAATGCACCTGCGACACCGTCTGCACCTGTGACACCGTCTGCGAGTGCAGCGTTCAGGGGGGCGGCGAATGCCCCCCTTGAGGACCGCCACGGCGACCAACAGGAGGTAGTGGCTACCTGGATCGCAAGATGGCCGAATTGCTGGCCATGGCGCCAAGGGCGGAGCTAAGCGCTGACTCGATCGCCCCAGGCGGAAGCCTGGCGCGCACGACAACCTCGGTGCCGCCTACACGCACTGCGATCTCTGGCTCTGCTCGCCCGGCCTCAGTCGTGTGTCTTCGCCACTCGCCAACCGCGTCATTCATGGCCCTGGCCAGCTTCTCAGCCGCCGGGCCATCTGGAGTCAACGCAGATGCAGTCAGCATCATTCCATCCCCGGTCAGATCGATCGCGAGCCTTTGCACCGGGGCAAACTCCGGCGCCTGGAACCCACGTCTGCCTGCCAGCACCGCCCTAAGCGAAGCCCCTGACATCCTCAAGAAGAACGCTGTGTCGCGGCCCACATCAAAGCCCTCCACCGGGCCAGTAAGGAAGCCTCTCAGCAACCTGGCGCTGGTGCAGAAGACCACCTCGCCTTTGCCCCGTTGAGCTATCCACAATCTCTGGTCTGCCAGAACCGGGATGCCATCGACCACATCACTATGAAAGGTGTTCTTTCCAGACGCGGCCTTCGCGAGCAGATCGCTGGGGAAGGCTCCTGACACCGCAACCCCCATGTCCTGATCTGCCAGGCCACGAGCCGCTATCTTGCACAACAGTGCTTTTCGAAAATCGTGAAAGGCATCAATCCCCAACGCGGCCATCCCTCCCATCAGCTCACTCGGCGCAGCTCGAAGAAGCCTCCCTTGCAAGCTGCGCAGCGCCGACGCCCCTACTTGCGAGGAGAAGTCAAGCGAAGCAACGATCTCGCAACCGATGGGCACGGTTCCTTCCCGGTCGGACCTTTCCAGCACATCCGCCAACCTGCCGGAAACCGCACGGCCCAAATCACGGGAAGCCGGCTTCGCCCGTGCCTCTCCAGCCCGGTGTGGGCCACACCCGGCGACGACCGCGAGGCAAAGCAATGACCAGACCTGGATTCTAGCAGGTAACATGCTTCACTGTCACATGTTCTCCGCTACCCGCGACAGGCCGACCGCGCCCCGAGAAGATTCCTTCCAGAGTGCCACTGCGAGGTCCGCAAACCGAACACACCTATCAACATCTACGTGCGCTCATTGGACGATCATACCGCATTTACTGCCGTCCCACGCCCCGCTACAGCAGTCAGTAACACTGCTAACGTATGAGCCATCCGTTGCGCAGCACCTGTTGTTCCTACACTCGTAGGTGACAGGGAGACCCACTCTGGAACTCTCGGCACATTGCACCTGCGGCTCCGAGCAATAGGCGCCGGCTCCGTTGGAGCAAGACCCCACATAACACTTGCGGTTCAGGCATTGCTCGTCCCATTGACATGGCTGTCCCGCGGGCAACAAAGTGTGACATTTGTGGTCGGCCTGTGGGCCAGATAGCCAGCAACTCTGTGAACAACATTCAGAATCAACTCCACAGGCACTCGCGTCTTTGAGACAGCAGTGGCCGGCTGTGCACTGGCTCTGCGTGCTACACTCACTGCTCCCATTACACGCTCCACCCGTGGGTTGAACGCAACGGCCAGCCCGCGAGGGTAAAGGCCCGTCGCAGGTACCCGAAATGCAATCCGCATTGCTCGCGCAAAGTGCCCCAGTCGTCCCCGCGGCGCACAGCCCCGCCACACAGGACCCTGAAAGACAATCCCACGAGAATCCGCAACGCTCGCCGGCAACGGCCAAGCAGCTGCCAATCGTGTTGGGGGGCTGATCTTCCCCACTCTCGGGAATATTGCAGAAGGCACTATCGCAATCGGTGTTTTCTGCGCACGCGCAGTACACATGCCTGCAGCTCTTACACACGCCGTCACACACGCCACTCTGACAGTCATGATTGGTACCGCAACCTTGCCCAAGACCGGACGCCGGACTGCACGTTCCCTCGACGCAGGATTGCGAGCAACACTGCCCATCGTCGCTGCACTGGACATCATTGCTCCGGCAACACACACAACCATCCTCACTGCACAACGAACACGTTGCCCCCGTGCCGCATTGGCCACTATTCTCACAACCCTGGCCCGGCACGAAGGAACACTGCCCGGCCTGACCATCCTGTGTTGGAGGTTGGCATTCGCCCGAACGGCAATCGGTATTCTTCGCACAGGGTTTACCCCCAATGCCCTGTGCGCAGACGAACCCCTGACAACTGCCCGAGGCGCACTCTGCAGGCGAGGCGCAGTGCTCACCGGTGGAGCCCAGACATATGCCGTCCGCAGTACACAACCCGCTATCGCAATCCGCTGCCACGGTACAGCCGCATCCGTGGAGGCGACAGCAATCAAAGTAGGCGTCCTGTGACTGGTTGTAGCATTGATGTGTTGCCGGTGCAGGAACACAGAACGGATTCCCCGCGACGGGACTTGACGTCTGGCCGATTGGACAATCGTGCTGGCAAATGCGATTGTACGCCACCACGGGATTGGCCCCACTACACTGCCCCACACACACACCATTCTCGACAAATGGCGCGTCGGCAGAAGGACATGACACCCCGAGACAAGCTCCCTGCGTGCAGGTCGCCACGCACTTGACCACGTCCATGTTGCTGATTGGCTGCCCGAATGGCTTGTCCTGTGGGCAGGCCGGAACGCATTCACCATCCAGCCAGGCAGCGAGACCGGCGAAGACTCCAGAATTGCACGCGGTGCAGACATTTGTGTGAATCAGTCTTCCGTTGACATCTACGCCGAGCCGGCCGTAGCCATCGGAGCACGAGCATGGATCCGTGGAAGCCTGCTTGGGGCTGATGTCGTGGCTGGCCTTGACCAGGAAGGCCAGTACCGAGCCAATCCCACGCTTGAGAAGTGTCTGCATGAAAAGGAGCTCATGGCCGAAATCGGGAGTCGAGTCTGAATAATAGGAAACAAAGACCCCATCGACGGTGCTATCAGGAGCCGTTATCGTTTCGGTGGCTATCATCTCGATGTAGGCACTAAGCGCCAGCTTTTGGCTCTGGCTCCACTTGTCGTCGAGGAAGGACCAATATCTGTACGCTTCGGCGAGGATGCTTTGGAAATCCTGGTAGTGTTGGATTGATCCCTCATTGAAAGTGGTCGGCCATTGCTTATCGGCGTAGTCCTCCCATTCTTTGTGCCCCCAGCCCAGCACGCCGGCAGCATGGTGTGGAACTAGTGAGTCGACTATAACGTGAAGCGGCCAGCCAAGGAGGTTGGCCTCGATGTGGCCTTTCTTGCTGGAGTCCCACCCATATCTGGCCACGTTGTCAAGCGGTTCAAACTCCACGTGAGCGGCGCTGGTGGATACCCAGTCCGAATAGGTCCTAACCTCCCCGTCAGCATATAATGCGTAGTGTTTCACGCCCTGCGATGCATCTGGCTCCAGCGTGAGACCAATGAGATCCATACCACCAAGCGCCAGGGTGTCCCAAAAATCCCACGAACAGCCGTAGGCGGTTGGCAAGCAGCCTTCTGATATCCTCAGTCCGGGGATCTTGTTGAACGTGCCTTGAGCCAATGGGCGAATGAAGTGCCATATTGAGGTGAGATTTGGAACGTGTGCGAAGGCGAGATCGTTGCCACTCATGTCGCCAAGAGGGAGTTCAAGATAGTCGGGGAAACTGATGGGATCGATACTGTGTGAGACATTCCTTGCATCGTCCAAGCAGTCTCCACTCCACGTGAGCAGGTCCCAAAAACAGGTGAACGGCACCACCAGCACTTCCAGTCCATCGTCGGAGGCGCCTGTGACAATGTTGTTTAGGCTGGAATTGAAGAGAATATTCGTCGGGCGTACGCTCATGTGGGTGTCGTCAGTCATTTCGTCAACGTTCTGCGCCCAGTAGCCCAGCAACGCACCGGTAAGTTTATTGGGCACGTCCTGGTAGAACTCAGCCTGGTCCGCGTCTCCGAGGTAGTAGCCCTTTCGAAGATAGCAGCGATCGGTATTGGTACCCCAACCGCGAGCGGGGGCGAACGCCATGTCACTGGCCCGGCACTGCGCAAGCTGACTTACGTTCGTCGGGGGCGAATTGTTGTCCTGGGGGAAGAAGTTGCCACAGTAGCCTGATTGGTATTTCGGGTCTGGCAACTCGGTGAGTAGTCCGTCCAGAATGTCGGGGGCTGGCAATGCCTCTTGAACGAACCTCTGCCAGCGGGCATCCTCGCTTGGATCTAGGGTCTCAGGTCTCGCGGTCAACGGTTGTGGTGCCGGGACACCGAGCGCGGCCGCCACCTTGGCTGGCAGGAACTGCCCGCGCCGCATCAGGTTGAGGAGCTGATACGCCTGGTCCACAACGCGCTGATGTTCGCGATTCTGATAGGCGAGTCCGTTTGCGGGGAAGAAGAGTGCAAACAGAAGAACTGTGGCCCCTGCGAGACCGGTAGCCTGGTTGTTGCGATTCCTATTGGACTTGAACATGTGGCATTCCCCCGTCAAGCAAGAAAACTTGGCAACTCCCTAGTCACTGCACGCCCCTGCAAGGCAATCCTCGGTTCCTGGCGTGTACCAGTGTGACCAGTCAGAACGGCGGCCGGCTGCATTGAAGGCCCTGGCACGATACTTCAGCGTGAATACCCCATACGAGGCCCAGGCACCGCGATCAGAGCCGTCGCTGGTCTTGACGTTGAACTGGAGAGCCCCGGCCGGCTTCGTGATCCAGTCAAGCTTGGGTATGTCATCCGTTCCGTGGAAGGATACGTGTCTGGCAGGCGTCCCATCCGTCAAGACCACGTCGATCTGGTAGTATATCGGACAGCCAGAGCTGTCCGGGTCTCTTGAGAGCCATATAGCCTTGCCAACCGATGGGTTACTGGGATAGCGCCAAGCCCCAAGCGGCATAGGTATGACTGGCGTTGGAGCGCCGGCACAGCGAGGATCCCCGCTGACTCCAAGGTTGCCAAAGCCAGCCGTGATGTCACCGGTGAATGCCACTATCGGCAGGTTGGAGTCTGTGCAGCCGTCGTCAGTGGTAGGCGTTAGATCAGGGGTATTGGGGCACTGGTCGGAATCATCGGGTACGAAATCCCCATCGACATCGCCCTGCACGACCTTGCAAGCAGCGGCTTCGTTGTAACGGAACCCGAGCAGCTTCCGATCGCGATCACGCACGACCGCCAGGTACATGGCTGGAGTGAACGTGCCGCCAATCAGCCGTCCCGCGGCAGAGAAGAAATCAACATTCGCCCTGGCGCGTAGAACCCTTTCGCAGGGACCAAGGTCAGTACCAGTGCAAAGCCGGAGAATATCGTCCTGGTACTTGACCTCCCTGGCCGGGCCTGAGAGCGTGGGATCAGGGACGATGGCGGCAGCACAGTTGGTGATGGACGGTCCGTTCACTACGACGTTGTCGACCTCGAAAGTCGCGCCGTTGAAGCTGCCAACCCCAATCGCGCCAATGTCTTGGAAGTCCCCATCCGTTGCCTCCTCGACCTTGGTTCCATCAATGTAGGCCGTCAGGGTGCTGCCCTGCACGACCAGCTTCACCGTGTGCCAAACACCAAGCGTGACGGTTGCTTGTTGTTGACAGGAACTGTTCGGCCAGGTCGCGTTGATGCAGCTCCCCGCGCCGCCACCTTGCATCTTCCGCAGTTGAAACTGATTGCCCGGCTGGAGCGCAAGATAGTAGCCACCAGCACCTGTCGTCGTATCGTAGCGAACGAAGAGCCCCACATATTGGTCCGAGTCGTCGCCGTTGAAGCCTAGGATCTTGACCTGCGCCTGCACCGTCAGGTCAGTCCAGCCGCGGCCCGCGGTCATGACACGCCATCCGCTCGCTCCCGACCCTCCCTGTTTCAGCACCTTGCTTCCGCCGTCTGCAACCACTTCGTAGTCATCGGACTGAGTGCCTTGCCTCGGGGTCCACGGCGGATTTGTGTCGTCACCATCCTCGAAATCATCGCAGAACGAAGCAGTCAGCGTGCTGCAGTATCCAGCGTTGGGCGTGATGGCAACTTCGGCCGACTGGCCTGATTCCCCGCAATTCCCCACTGCCGTGACGACGTAGTAATAGACAGTCCCATCTATCAGGTCTGTGTCCACATAGGGCGAGTTGGGAGGGGTGGCTACCGTCGCATATGGGCCACCGCTTGTCAGGCTCCTCTTGAGATTGTAGCTAGTCGCACCAGGTGAGGTTTCCCAGGTGAGTCTCACTCGAGCGCTGGTTGCAGTTGCAACAAGCGTAGTCGGCGCCGGAGGACCAGAAGAAACAAGGTCAGGCGGGCAGGTCGGCGCGCTGCCTGTGCAGTTCTCGGCGGGATCGCAAAGGCCAGTTGAAGCCCTGCAGATCACCGATGCTGGCGCGAACGCATCCGCGGGACAGTCCGCGCTCGTGCCAGAACAAACCTCAACGGCATCACAGGGACCGGCTGCCGGACGACATTCCAGCGAAGCTTGCAGGAAGCCGTCGGGCGGGCAGTTAGCGCTGCTGCCGGAACAGGTTTCGGCCAAATCACAAGGACCAGCAGAGGCGCGGCATACCGTCGTTGTGGGGGCAAAGACGTCAACCGGACAGGCCGCGTTGATGCCGGTGCAGGTCTCGGCCACGTCACAGGGACCGGCAGAGGGGCGGCATACCGTCGTCGCGGGGACCAAAACGTCGGCCGGACAAGTCGCGCTCGCACCGGTACAAGTTTCGGCCACATCACAGGGACCGGCAGCGGCGCGGCATACCGTCGTCGCGGGGGCGAGAACGTCGCCCGGACAGGCCGCGCTGGTACCGGTGCAGGTCTCGGCCAGGTCGCAGGCACCGGCGGCTGCGCGGCAAACCGTCGTCGTGGGGGCAAGCGTGTCGGCTGGACAAGCCGTGCTCGTACCGGTGCAAGTTTCGGCGACATCACAGGGACCAGCAGATGCGCGACAGACCGTCGTTGTGGGGGCGAAGCCG
>PMJO01000354.1:0-2132 GCA_003158455.1 Myxococcales bacterium
CCAGGTCGACAGGTCCGGCAAATAAGTCCATTAGATCAGCCAGGGCGTGGAAATACACTGCCGACGGCAAACCCTCGACAGCAAGATCGACATCGCTCTGCTCGTCGTGGGTCCCGTTGGCTAGGGAGCCAAAGAGCACCACCCGCCTGGCTTGGTAGTGCGTGACCAGCATGCGCGCCGCTTTGGGAAGTTGGGCGCGCAGTCGCTCGGCGCGAACCTCGGCCTTCGCACGTCGTTCTGCCGAACGCGCGCGCAGGGTTTGGGTGAGCTCGCGTGCTGTGACCATGGAGACGTCAAGTCTAGCCCAATCGCGGTTTCCGTGCCTGAGGTCTTGCCCGAAAGAGCCGGGCGTAGCCTTCGATACTGAAGACGCGGCGTGCGCGGCCGCGCTATGGACCAGCACGCGCAAACTCGGGCTGTCTCTCGGCGACCGGGCTTGCCTGGCGCTGGCCAAGCGGCTTCGTCTTCCCGCCTACACCGCCGACCGTGCCTGGGCCGCGGTTTCGGTGCCTGGTGTGACTGTGCGAACCGTCAGGTAGGCGCGATCAGCGCGGAATGGCGAACCCGAGGGTTCGCGCGGCCTGAACCAGGCCAGCGTCGAAGGCAAGAAAGCTAACCTCGCCGTCGAACCAGCTCAGGATGCGCTTGGCTTCTCTGGCTGAGGCCAGATGGATGGCGTCGTAGGTTCGTAGCGGAAATCTCTGAGCAAGTTGGCGGGCGTCCCGCAAGACATCCTCGCTGAGTTCCACCTCTTGGATAGACTCCTCCCAGTACTTTTCAAGAATTCCCAAGTGATGGGGCAGGTCAGCGGCGAGTATTCGTCCGAGGTGAACCATGCGCGCCAAGCTGACCGAGGCCTCCGTGTAGCCGAGCCGACTCACCAGCAGGACCGCCGCACCCCCGCCTGCTTTGGCCAGCGCTCGAACCTGCGCACTGCCATCCTCCTCGACGAACAGCTTCATCAAGGCGGAAGTGTCGAGGTAGAGAGCGAAGCGGGCGTGGGGAGCTGCCATTTCAGCCCGCCCGATCCATCAGAACCAGTTCCGACGCAGAAGGCCCATTGCCTCGCAACCGAACCNNGGGCGTTCCATGGTTGGTGATGACGACGCGTGTGCCAGCCTTGGCCTGCTTTGTCAGGCGACTCAGCTTCGCTTTTGCCTCTCGCAAGGAGGCGGTCTTCTCCCTGGGAAACTGTGCTGTGTTCCGCATGGACATACTCCAAGGTAGGCCCCATGTGGTCACATTGCAACTACATTCGCGACGACCGAATGAGCATTCTTGTGTTCCCTCTGCCGCGTGGGCGACCACAGGTCGCCCCTACCTGCCGCCCTATGGAAGTGGCACACCAAGGGCTGACTTGACCCGACGTACGCCTCCCCTATTCGGTGCCCTAACCGGGAGTTCAGGGAATGCGCGGGGGAAGGTTTTGGCAGCCCGCCCTATCCTGGTATATTGCCGCTACCTACAAATGGTGAATCGCGAACAGATCGCACGGGTGCGCCGAGAGCTCGAAGAGAGTGTCGCGGTAACACGGGGTTGGAGTGACGAGTTGATTGGAGGGGTCTTCGAACTCGCCCGACGCGTCGGCGAGGCACTTCGCGGTCGCGGCAAGCTGGTGCTGTTTGGCAACGGCGGCTCCGCGGCGGACGCCCAGCACATCGCCGCCGAACTGATCGGGCGCTACCGGCGCGAACGCGGGCCACTTCGCGCGATGGTCCTGCATGGGAACACATCGGCCCTGACCGCGATTGCGAACGACTACGAGTGGGACGCCGTGTTCGAGCGGCAGATCCACGCGTGGATCGAGCCCCAGGACGTGGCCATCGGTATTACCACCAGCGGAAACTCGATGAACGTCATCCGAGGATTGCGAGCAGCACGCCAACGCGGAGCCTTCGCTGCAGCTCTGACCGGCGAAGGAGGCGGGCAGTGCCTCGCCGCATGCGACCTGCTGCTGGCGATCCCCTCCAAAGTCACGCCACGAATCCAGGAAAGTCACATCACGCTTGGGCATATTCTCTGCGGTCTCGTCGAGGAATCGCTCGGCGCCTAGCTGAGGAAGATGGAAGAAACATGGCACAACAGGTGAAGATCGGAACCAGGCTGGTCGGCGACGGGTCCCCTAGCTATCT
>PMJO01000354.1:2146-3057 GCA_003158455.1 Myxococcales bacterium
ACCAACGGAGATTTGAAGCGAGGACTCGAGCTTGGTGAGAAAGAGTACGCTGCCATCGATGAGTACTGTCGGAAAGTCGGCATCGCCTGGTTTGCGTCATGCTGGGACGAGGCCGCGGTGGACTTCATCGAGCGCTTCAACCCGCCCGTCTACAAGGTGGCTTCGGCGTCACTAACCGACGACCACTTGCTCAAGCACACGCGTGCCACCGGCAAACCCATCATGCTCTCCACTGGCATGAGCACCCTCGCCCAAGTCGATCATGCCATCGAGGTTCTCGGCAAGGGAAACCTCATCGTCGTGCATACCACCAGCACATACCCGGCAGCGTATTCGGAACTGAACCTCAGAATCATCCCGATGTTCCGCGAGCGCTACGGCGTTCCTGTCGGCTACTCGGGACACGAGTCCGGCATCGCATCGTCGGTTGCCGCAGTGGCACTGGGCGCCTGCGTGGTCGAACGTCACATCACGCTCGACCGCGCGATGTGGGGCAGCGACCACGCTGCGTCGCTCGGTCCAAGCGGCATGGAGCACCTGGCACGTGATATCCGACTTGTGGAAACGGCCCTTGGCGTCAACGTCAAGACGATTCTCGATCGTGAGATCCCTATCCTAAAGAAGCTTCGCCGTGTCGGAACCTGAGTTCGGGCGCATACGAGCCGTCATGCTGGACGTCGATGGTGTGCTCACCGACGATGGGTTCTGGTGGGACGGTGCCGGCCAGGAACTGAAGCGCTTCTGCTTCTTGGACGTGATGGGTATCTCGCGTGCTGGGCGCGCTGGATTGCGCTTTGCTCTCTGCTCAGGAGAGGACTCAGCAATTGTCGCTCGCTATGCGGCCAAGCTCGCAATCACCGACGTGTACCTTGGGTGCAAGGACAAGGCTGCGGCGCTACGGGAGTTCGCCG
>PMJO01000274.1 GCA_003158455.1 Myxococcales bacterium
GATGACGCTTGCGCCAACCAACTTGCCCTTCTCCTGCAGCCAAGCGATGGCGTCGGCGTTGTGAACGATGCGCGTAGTCGGCGGCGCCATTGAACCCGAAGAAAGCTCAGCCCAGCAAACGGGGCGTGAAAGCGAACGCCGCGGCCGGCACCGCGACGCCAACCGCGCGCAGTTGCTGTGCGCGCGAAAGCACCGCCGCTCCCTCCAAGAGATTGAGCGCGATTTGCACTACGCCACGATTCGCCTGCGCCTCCAGGAATGATCCGCGCACCCAATCGTTGAAGGCACCCATGGCCGGGCCGCACCAGATCNNCGCCGGCGCGACTCGCCCACCACGGGCCACTTGCTGGCCATGCCCAGGTACCAGCGAAACACCAGGGCCATGCGGTGCTTGGGCTCGCGCTGCGCGCGCTCAAGCTCGCGCGGGTCACGAGTCTCGAAGAAGCTGCGCACCTCGGACCAGACCCCGTCGCAGGTGGCGCCGAGAATCTCGCTCTCCAGGCGCTGGCGCGCCTCGGCCGGAAGTGTCTCCAGGCTATCGTGCGAACGATAGAGATCGTACAGGCGCTGGGCGCGCACCCCGTACATGGTTCCGCGACGCAGGACCTGCACCCTGACCCCCAGCTCGAACATGTCCGCACAAGGGGCCATCATAACGTCAACCAGTCCCGCTTCCGCCAGCATGCGTTTGCCATCCTCGGCCAGACCGGATTCCAGCGCGGCTTGGTTCACCGAGCCGGTGAGCACATAGGCAGCTCCCAACGAGAAGGCCGCGGCCACTGCGGCGGGCGTGCCCAAGCCACCCGCCGCGCCCACGCGAATCGGGCGTGGATAGCGGTGCTGCTGCACCAACCGGTCGCGCAGGCCGAGCAGTATTGGAAGCAAGACCGCGAGCGGGCGGTTGTCGGTGTGCCCGCCCGAATCAGCCTCGGCGGTAATGTCTTCCGCCACCGGGACGTAAGCGGCCAGCGCGGCCTCCTCGGCAGAAAGCTTGCCTTCGCGCACGAGAGGCTGCAGCAAGGCGGAGGGCGCCGGGCTCATGAACGCCTCGGCCACCTCGGGCCGCGACAGCTTGGCGAAGATGTGGTGGTGGCGCTGGATGCGGCCGGCGGGATCGCGGCGCAAGCCCTTGGCCGCGCAAAGAACCACCGCAGGTGTCAGCCCCATGAAGGCGGAGGCGCAGATGCGCCTGACGTCGCGGGCGAGATAGAGCTCGGCGATCAAATTCTCCAGCTCGGGGTTGTTTGGCGAGTGGATGAGGTTGGCGCCCCAGGCCGGTCCGTCCTTGCCCAGGGCGGCCTCGATCTCGGCAAGAGCAGTGCCCACTTGCTCGGGCGACAACCCGCCCGCGCCGAAGAAACCCAGCATTCCTGCCCGCGCCATGGCGATCACCATGCGTGCGGTGGTGATCCCGCGCGCCATCTCGCCCACCACATATGGGAAACGCACGCCATGGGTTTCGCAGAATGAACGCTCGCCGAGCCATTCGGGATAGAGCGCCGGCAGGGTGCCGAGCAGCGG
Source organism: Myxococcales bacterium (assembly GCA_003158455.1). Taxonomy (GTDB): domain Bacteria; phylum Myxococcota_A; class Polyangia; order Fen-1088; family Fen-1088; genus Fen-1137. The sequence goes on from PMJO01000274.1 coordinate 1,522, forward strand.
ATACCCCGCGCCGTCGGGTGTGAGCTGGCCGCCAAAGGCCACGCCCAGTCGGCCGCGCGCGCCTTCGCGCACCACATGCGCCGGCTCGCGCACGCGCGCCACCGCAGCCGCAAGCGCGCCTGCGTCGAAAGCAGCCGGCTCGGCGCCGGGACTCCAGGTTCCCAGGTGAGAAAGGTCTGTGGTCATAGGTGCCTGCGTGCGGCCGGGGATAGTACCCCGGAAAAGCCCGCGGCAGTCAGCTAACACTACCGAGTCAAATCCACCTTTCTGGCTGACGGGATCTGGGGTTCTTGGGTGCGACACGCCCCATTTTCGCGGCTTGCTGTGGTACGCTTGTGCCGTGGACCCACGGCAAGAAGAAGCGCGCCAGCGTCGGCGAGAATGGGCCTGTGGCGTGACCTCGAGGGCCGAAGCGAGAGCGACGGACCTCGCATTCTGGCGCGAAGCCAGCGCTAGCGTTAGGTTCGCCGCCATCCGCGCCATGGCCGACGAAGCGGAGATCATCAAGGGACATGCCACTCCACCCGGACTTCAGAGATCTATTGGCGGTCTTCGCCGCTCACAGGGTTGACTACCTGGTCGTGGGGGGCTACGCCGTCGGCTTCCACGCCCAGCCCCGGTTCACCAAGGACATCGACTTGTGGGTGGGAAACCAACCCGAGAACCTCAACCGCGTCCGCGTCGCGCTGGAAGAATTCGGCGCTCCCGTCGCGATGCTGGCGCAGATCGAATCCGCCCGGGACGAGGACGTGCTGTGGATGGGCGTTCCTCCCGTGCGCATCGACGTCGTGAAAGGCGTCCCCGGTGGCGACTTTCCCGCGTGCTATTCCAGACGAATCGTGGCCACATGGGAAGGCGTGCCGGTTTCCATCATCGCTCGCTGCGATCTCATCGCCATCAAGCGTGCCAGCGGCCGCCCTCAGGACATCCTGGACGTCGAAGTACTCGAGGCCGTGCCTGGCGGCGCGCCTCAGAGATAGGTTGCGTTCTCCCCCATACCCCTGCCAGCCGAGCCGCCGGCGCCGCCGCTCCCGCCACTGGCACTGCCACCCCTGCCGCCGCTGCTGGGCGCCGCATCCGCGGAGACCATGCTACTCCCACTGTTGCCGCACATCGCGGTCGTTGCTCCGGTGGACGTGGTGCCGTCCAGCGAGGCGGTTCCACCGGTTGAAGTGGTTCCGCCCGTGGATGTTGTGCCGCCGGTCGAGGTGGCACCGCCCATCCCGCTTGTGGACCTGCCGCCGGTGGAGGTCACTCCGCCGGTCGAGGTCGTGCCACCTGTTGAGGACGCACCACCCGTGGACGTGGTGCCGCCGGTGGATGTGGTTGTCCCGCCGGTCGAGTTGGCCCCGCCCGCCCCGCCGGCACCTGTGCTCGAACCGCAGCTCTGGATGACCTCCGTGGTACGGGCCACGACACAATTGGGGAAGGTCCCGGTGGCATTGGCGGGATACACCTGCATGTCCTTGCAATTGGGCCCGGGCTCCCAAGCGCCATTTGCATTGGTGCAGGCGCAATCAGCTGCCGTCGTGCCTCCCACAACCGGGAGCGCTGCTGGTTCAACCTCGTCGGGTGCCGGCGTAGACTGCCGGCGCCGCGTCCACCACGGCAACATCGGTGGGGTGCTATCATGGGGCCGATCGCGCTCACTGCGATCGGAACGCCGCCGCTCTGCCGGATCCTCTCCACCCAAGAGTAGGCCACTGCGATCAGCGCTTGGCGCTCTTCTCTGGCCCTCCTCGACGTGTACCGTGACCTCGCGCGGAAGGTTGGGACGCTCCAGTTTCCCCTTCCCTGAGGTGGCTGTGATCGGGATCCAAATCGCCGAGTCCGGCGACGATCTCGATTCCACCCTGTTTCACCCCTCGCAAGGCGAGCAGGCGGTCGGCGATGGCCTTCAGACGGTCGGACCTGCCGCGAATCACGATGACCTCCAGGCATAAGTCGTGGCTGATGTGGACGTGCATCGTCGCGCGTACCTGTTCGCCGAGCTCGTGCTGAAGCTCGGTCAGCCTCTCGCTCAGATCGCGCACGTGGTGGTCGTAGACCAACGTCAGCGTCGCGATGGCGTCCACCGCCTTGGGCACCTTGGCGCGGCCCACCTCAGCGCGAGCCAAATCCCGAAAGAGTTCCGAACGAGTGCCTCCGCGCTCGCGAACCACGGCGTCGAGATTGCGCAGCAGAGAGCCTTCAAGGGCTACACCGAATCGAACCAAAGCGTCTTTCATCGCGGCTAGACTATCGCGCTCCTCTCGATAAGGGAACGGGCATGTTGGAGCCGCCAATCTCACCAGCCAGCCCAGGTTCGATGGAACTGAAAAATCTCCGGCTGCGCGCGCCCAGTCGTTCGACGAACCGGTCTCCACCCGCGCGCCGGGCCAACAGCGCCAGGTGCCGCAAACCGTGAGCCAGCACGTCTTCATGGGCTAGCGAAGGCGGTCGAGGCTTGTCCGGATCGGTCGTGCCAATTCCGGGAAGTGCGTTACGTCGGATCGTCCTCGCGTCCTTTCGTGCGACCCCTGATGGATTGACCTTCTCACCGTAGGCCAGGTAGGTCAGGACAACCGTTCCTCCGGCCTCGTACCGCCAGCTGGTGGAGTGAACGATCGCAGGACCGCCGTCGAAGAAGCTCGGGGACTCTGCACTGCCGCGCTGGAGCTCAGCGACGACGCCGTCGGGACCACGAATGTCAAGCGCAGCCACCCGGCGCACGTAGCGGAGGCTCGCGCCGTCGATCAGCGCCACCTCAAACAGCTCGATCACGACCTTCGGGGCTGGGTTGGCCTCCGCGACGACGACGCCATCGCCAGCGGTGGCCCCGTGGTCACTCAGCAGCACCACCGCTGCGAGCACCAACGACGCAAGGCTTAGCGTTCGCACCATGACTGCCGTTACATCCGAACCTGGACGTAACCCATCCCGTTGAAGCCCGGATCCCTGAAATTCCAGGGTTGGTAATACTTCTTGTTCGTGATGTTGTTGAGCACCGCCCACACATCGACCTGGTAGGCGCGCGCCGTGAAGGTCTTCTGCAACTTGAGGCTCACCACCACGAAGTTGCCAAACGCCTTGCGCCCGGAAAGCGAAGTGCTGTCGTAGAATCGGCCGACGGCGTTCACATACGGCGAGAACGTCACTTGGTAGGGCAGCTGCGCCGTAAGTCCGGCGTTGGCCACCCAATTGGGAACGAAAGAGATGTTCGCGCCATCCTGGTCGGGATCCGAAGGGTTCGTCACCTTGCTTCTTGTGTAGGTAAAATTCGCGAACGACGACAGTTGCTCGGCTAGATATTGCTCGGCCGTGACCTCCACGCCCGTCGAGCGCGTCTTGCCGGCGTTGACCGATTGGCTCTGTGAGGTGGAAGCGTCGACGCTCACGTTGTTGTCCACGATGGCATCGCTCACTTGCGTGAGGAAACCGCGCACGCCGACCTTCAGCATGGGCAGCGGATGAGCATCCGCGCCGAGATCAACGCTGATACCGCTTTCAGGTTTGAGATCCTTGTTGGGAAGCTGCCCGTTCTTGCCTGCGACGCCCGCGTCCGTGGCAAGCAACGTTCCCGCCACTGACTTCGCCGCTGGCGGCGTGAAGCTGCTGCCAGCGTTGGCATACACGGCCAATTCCGGGAGAGCATTGTAGCGAGCGCCGACGCTCCACAGCCACTTGTTCCAAGCCTGATTGGCGAGCCCGGGGGCCCCGCCGTTGATGAGGTCATAGGAATTGCCTACCCGGTTGAAGCGGCCACCAGCGCGCAACACCAACTTCTCGATGGACACCTTTTCCTGGGCAAAAACGCCGGTGGAATACGCGGATGCCCTGTTTTGCGTGACCTGCTGCGGACTCGGAATGGGATTCCCCAGGGCGTCGACCACGGTATAGTTCTGCGGCTCTGCGTAGGTCTTGTAGGTCGCATACTGGCCATCGGACCCGAAGGTAAGGACACTGTGGTCCATGTGTCGCGCGCTAAAGGTCAGGTCGGCCGGCAAAATCGTCTGCTTCACGCCATCGTGCTCGCTCAGCGCGAACTGATTGGCGACCGGCGCGGGCTTGCTCGAATCGTAGTTGTCCGAGCCCCACTTGCGATCGTAAGAGCGCAGTCCGGCCTTGAGCTGGGCGCCGAGCCAGGCGTTCATTTGGTTGGCGTAGGTGGCGTTGACGGTATCGTAGGCGTTGAGGAAGTCGCGATTGGGGCGTCCCAGATCGCCTGAATGCGAGGTGTGCTGGGCGAAGAGCGACACCTTGTGGTCGTCACGGCCCAGGAAGTAGGTGAGCTTCGCGTACACCTTGGTTTTGAGATACTCGGGATCCTTGATGGTATCGAGCCACGAGGGTGCAGCGCCGTACCCGGTGTAGTTCGACTTCTCGTAGCTGGCGCCAAAGAAGCAGTGCAGGTTTCCGGCGTGGTCCTGGTGGTACAGCTTTCCGGCGAGCGTATCGTACGAGCCAAAGCCGGCCATGATGCGCGACGCCGCCGTATCAGCCCGCTCGCGCAGAACAAAGTTGGTCACACCGGCCAGCGGCGACTCGTTGCCCGCAAAATCCGAATTGAGGTAGTTGGAGTACATGACTGAGGCCGGTCCACGGTGGGATTCGACACGTTCGAAGGCCCACGGATCCAGGCTCATGTCATCCACGAACGAGTCGACCGGCAGTCCGTCGAGAAGGTGAACATTGTACTTCGGCCCCTGCCCTCCGTACGAGCCCCAGTTGGCATCGTTTCGTGACAGCGGCAGGATGAACACGCCCGGCTCGTAGCGCAGCAACTCGGACAGGTTACGCTGATTCTCTGGCCGTTCGGCGATATCCTCGGCGTAGAGCACGCGCACGCTTTGTGTGACGTTGTCTTGAGGCTGAGCAATTTTCGACTCGGTTACGATAATGGTGGGCAACTCGTGAACCGATGGCTGTTTCACGGTCGACGCCGCGGTCTTGACCGGTGGCTCGGCCATCTCCACAACTGGCGCCTTGGGCGCTGGGGCGGGCTCGGGCGTCTTCGTCTCAGATGGAGTCGAGGGAGCATCAGGAACCGAGACGGGACGCTCGCTCGGCGGCGCCGCACTTGCCGGAGTGTTCGAATCCTTCACCGTTTCCTCCACCGGAGCCTGCGGGGTTGGTTCGTCGGCGGCCCGAGCCGCACTCGCGACGAAGAGGAGCAGGACAGCCAGCGTGCGCGCGATGTTCTTCATGATCGGTTTCTCTCCTGATATGGAAATTGATCAGCTGCCACGGATCCAAAATCACTGGTGGCACCTATTTCACTTTTCGTGTTATGCCTACTAGCACGACGAAATCGGACAGGACAAGCAGAAACCGCAACGCGCCCCAAACGCAGGAGGTGCATGCATGAGACGTGGGTCTCCGGCACCCGCGCGGCGAAGATCTGGCCGCCCCGGCATGCGGGGAGCCTTGGCACTATCCTTGGCCGGACACTTCTGCGTCGCTTTCGTGCTCGTGGCTCTCGGGGCATCGCCGTCCACTCCGAATGTTCAGAGAGCCAGGCCCGTCGAGGTCCGAGTCATCGACACTCCGCCCCCTACCGTCGATCCTGCAAAGGCGTCTCAAGCAGAAGGAAACAGCGTTGGCGAGAAAGCGCAGAGGGCGCGCAAGCGCTTCACGCAGAGAATCACGATCATTCTGGACAAGCCACAATCCTCGGCTGAGACATCGCCAAGCGCTGCCTCCACTCCGCAGGATGCAGCCCCGACAACCGAGGCCGCTGCGCAGGCTCCACCCATCCTGACCGATGGCAACCTCGGCGCGCCTGGCCACACAGCAAACGCCGCGCCCAATGCCGGTAGCGGAAAATCCAACTCGCCTGCCGCATCTTCAGGAGGTCACGCGTCTGACTGGAGCACAGGCAGCCCGCAATGGGAGAACCTGAGAGCGGCCATCCAGCGCCGCGTGGTCTATCCCGACGTCGCCCGCCGCATGGATTGGCAAGGCAAGGTCACCGTCGGGTTTGTCCTGCTAGAGAACGGGCAGGTCCGCGATGTACGCGTCCTCTCCAGCTCTGGGTACACCTCGCTCGACAGCAGCGCGCTTCAGGCCGTCGAACGAGCCGCCCCGCTGCCACCCGCTGGCAAGTCCGTTCAAGTCGTGATGCCCGTAGTGTTCGCACTTCGCTAGCCTAGAAGGATATCCCATCGCTCTCTGGCTCGGACACGAGAGCCTCGAGACCACGCACATCTACGTCCAGGCGGACCTTATCGCCAAGGAAGCCGCGCTCAACAAACTGGCGCCGCCCAAAACCGCCGTCCGACGCTTCAAGCCCGACGCCGCCTTACTCACCTTCCTCGCGCGCCTCTGATTATGTGGAGCCGCACTGCCGCACGGCCCCGACCTCCACCGTCGGGGCCCGTCGTTGTTGCCACCACGCAGCTCCACATAGTCAGGCACTCCACATGTCGCATCTTATCGGACATTGACAGCAAAGTGGTGCTTCAAAGGCCTATCCACAATGAACGATCGCCGAGCCATTAGGGATAGAGTGCCGGCAGGGTACCCAGCAACGGATACCCCGCGCCGTCGGGTGTGAGCTGGCCGCCAAAGGCCACGCCCAGTCGGCCGCGCGCGCCCTCGCATACCACATGCGCCGGCTCGCGCACGCGCGTGATGGCGGCCGCGAGCGCGCCTGCGTCGAAAGCAGCCGGCTCGGCGCCGGGACTCCAGGTTCCCAGGTGAGAAAGGTCTGTGGTCATTGGTGCCTGCGTGCAGCCGGGGATAGTACCCCGGAAAAGCCCGCGGCAGTCACCTAAGCTTCACACCGAAATGTCAACGAGGAGTGGGTCGACTTTCTTGGGTACAGAATCTGACGGCAACCCAAGCTAACCTGATGGCTACACAAGTATCAGGACGACCGATCGCTGCCGCTGACCAGACGCCGGAGCCTTTCGGCAACCACGGCGCCGAATGCCAACATCGCGCCCCAGCGGGTGGCCCCGCGGTCGATCCCAGCGACATCACAGCCGCTCCCTGAATTCCCGTGGGTCACCGACGCACCGGCGCTGCCGCCCGTCGGGCTCGCGCCCGTTCCGGCTCCGGCGTAGTTTCCGCCTGTCGTCGCCGAGCCTCCTGATGCCGAGGCAACGTTTGTCGCCGCACCACCGGTTCCCCCCGCGCCGCCTGAGGGGGCGCCACCGCTGCCGGTCGTACCGCCGGTAGCGGTCGCGCCACCGCTGCCCACACCTCCGGTCCCATTCATCCCGCCGCTGCGTGCGCCTCCGGTCCCGCTCATCCCGCCGCTGCGCGCGCTCGCACCGCCGCTGCCCACGCCCCCCGACCCGCTCGCACCGCCGTTGCCCGCGCCTCCCGACCCATTCATCCCGCCGCTGCCCACGCCTCCGGTCCCGCTAGCACCGCCGTTGCCCACACCCCCGGATCCACTGGTTCCACCGCTGCGCGCGCCTGCGGTCCCGCTCGTCCCGCCGCTGGCCCCCGCACCGCCTGCACCGCTGTTCCCGCCCGCGCCACCGGCGCCTCCCCCAGCGCAGGTTGCGGCGCTAGCGGGGGGCACGACAACCCATACCGGGTCGGTGGTGGAGTAGCCGAAAGACGTGATGTATTGGTCGATGATAGTGTCGTTGAGGTTCGTTAACCCCATGCCGCCGCTCGCCGCTGATCCTTCCCGAACTTTCTTGCAGGTAAGGTAGTCAACCGCGGGACCGAACACGCCCATGATCAGGAAGTTCGGCTGGGCATTTGGGTTTCCCGTGTTGGAGTTCGTGTTTGCCAGAAGGGAATCGATGAAGCACAGTTGCTGCCGAACGGGAGTTCCCCCGAGAATGGCATCGCTCTTGTTGATGTTGAATATGTAGTTGGTGTCGTGGGTGGGAGGGAAGGTGCCAAAATGGTTCTTCATGCACAGCGTGGCATTCCCGGTAAACGCCATACCGTGTCCCTTGTTATTCGCGACATTGACGAGAATGTCGATCGTGCCATTGGCGATGTCCGCGGTACAAGCCGCAGCGGTTTCCCCGGGAATGGTGGCGTTAGTCGTGCCCCCCAATATGGAATTGTTGCCAGCAACCGCCTGGATCTTGGTGGTGTCGGTCGTGCTGAAATAGGCAGCTAGGGTTGGAATTCCGGCGGCGCCGAGGGAGCTCCCATCGTAGATGAATATGTTGGTGGGCAGCACGCCAAAACCCGTAAAGATGTTGCAGAACTTCTGCAACACCGCCACGCTGGCCATGTTTTTGGGTTCGATGCAATTCACCTTTATGGCGACTTTCGTGGCAGCCCACGACGATTTGCCGGTCCTGAAGATGGCTTTCCATGCCGCATCTGCCGTGGTTTGGTTGGCCAATTGCATGGCCATGGCGTCCATGTTCGCCTGTACTTGGCAGGAATTGACCAACAATTGCTCGGCAGCGTAGGTCGCGGTTTTCAACGGCTGCATCATCTGCGAGTCTTGGCACGCCACGACCCGCATGTTGTTGATGGTGGGATTCACCGCCAGAGTTCCCGAGGAGGGCCATGCCGCAAAGGCCCGGTCTGCTCGTCTCGTCAGCGCCAATCCTGCTGCACCTGCCGCGGTTATCTTTAGAAAATCACGTCTTTGCTTCTGCATGAAGAACTCCTTCTGCTACGAAGTGAACAGGGCAGGTGGCAACGCATTCCTTCGATTCCCGGCATGCCGCTGACCTATTCCGTCACGGCAGGCGCTTTTCGGTGTGTGGCGATCCACATTCACGACCGAGTATGGCATGTTTCGTGTCGATGATGGAGTGCACTTTGCTACAGTGAGGGGGATCGACCCGGACTGGTCATCTTTTTCCCTTTCTTCTTCTCAACTCAGAGCGCCGGAGGCGCGACGCCAGGTTGCTGCCATCCAACGTATTTGACGTTTGGGCGTCTCGCAAGCATATTTGACACCATGTCAGGTAAACGCGACACCAGGAGGAACGGCCAGTTTTCCGCGATTCGCACGTCGCTGAGGGAGTTTCGCCTGGCCCGGGGACTGAGTCAGCTTGAGCTCGCGCACACGGTCGGCCTGTCGCGACAGGGCCTGTGTGGCCTGGAGAGTGGTCGCGTGGTCCCGGGGACGGATGTCGCGCTCCGCCTGGCCCAGGTTCTCGGCTGTCGGTTTGAGTCTCTCTTTTGTCTCAACCTCCCTCCAGCGCCGCTTGAGGCGACGATCGCGGCTGCGCCTTCGGCGCCCGAATCAAACAGTGCCCGAGTCTTGCTGGCTGAAATCAACGGGCGGTGGGTCGCACATTCCATCGATGCTCAGCGCAACGTGTCCTTCTCGCAGGCTGCCGATGGCCTGATGGTTCCCTCGCTGCGCCGGGGTCGTCGCGCGCGAAAGGTACAGAAGGTACAGATCGAGCCGCTGGGAGATCTACAGGCGGCCCGGCATCGCCTCGTCGTCATGGGATGTGCGCCTGCGCTGGGGATGCTCGCCGCAAGGCTCGGGAAAGAGCCTGCGGGAATCCATATCTCGTGGGTGCAGGGGTCAAGCATGGCAGCGCTCAAGGCTCTCGGCCGGGGCGAAGTACATGTCGCCGGCCTGCACCTGTGCGACGAGGAGACGCGCGAGTTCAACATACCCTTCGTTCGACGCGCCCTGCCCGGCCACGCTATGCTCTTCGTCAACTTCGCGTCTTGGGAACAGGGAATCGTCGTCGCGGCTGGCAATCCGCTCCGAATCCGAGGCGTAGAGGATCTCATGCATCCGAAGGTCCGTTTGGTCCAACGCGAGCCCGGTGCAGGAGCGCACAAACTGCTCGAACAAGCGCTCAGAGCAAAGAGAGTCTCTCCCGGGACTTTGCGTGCCCGCGGGGGTATCGCCTTTGGGCACATGGAAGTCGCGCGGGCGATCGCCATGGGTACGGCCGACGCTGGCATTGCCTTTCAGGGCGCTGCGCTTGCCTTCGGGCTAGGATTCATTCCTCTCGCAGTGGAGCGCTTCGACCTGGTGATCCCGCGTGCCCTGGCCACCGATCCGAGGGTCGAGCGCCTGGTGGACACCTTGGGGAGCAGAGCCTTTCGGCGAGAACTCGACACGGTGGGCGGGTACGTCACGCATGAATCAGGGCAGCAGGTCGGCGACACCCAATCCCGCTACCTCCGTGATCTATTGGCGCATTGATTTGAGTGGCGGCGGTCATTGCGAGCGACGAAGAACAGAAGCGAACCCATCTAGCAAAAGGAGATTTTCACACCATGACGATCCGTGCGGCTCTTGCTTGTCTGTTTCTGGGTTTGAGCGCTTCAGGCTGCGGCAGCGGCAGCAGCCCCCTCAGCGCAACCGAATTCGGTAACAAATACAAGTTTACCGACAATGAAGTGCCTGGTTGGACCCAAACCCCGGTCTCGGCCACGGAGCCGTCTCCCTATAATGTCTATGATGGCGGGGCCGCTTTGAGGGGGAGGATCGACGGCAACGACGTGTATAGCCCACGTGGGTGCCGGGTGAGCATGTACCAGGACCTAACCGGTCCCAGTCAGGAGATTTGCACGGCGACAGCCATGGATTTCGTCGCGGCTGACAATGCCAATGGGATGTTTGCTTATCGGCAGCTGAAGGATGCTTCCGTTGCCGTCCCGGGATATGGCGCATCGGACGCGCTTGCATCCACTTTTGCACTCGGCGGCGAAACCGTCTACGCCCATTTCAAGGCCTCGTATTTTGAACTGTCACTGAGCGGGTTCGACGACGACACTTCGGCAGGCGCGGCAGCAAAGCAGTTCCTTGATGTGTTCAAGTCAAAAACCAACTAATCGACCACGCCCGTAGGGCGTGGGTTTAGGAAGGCCCCCCCGAGGGGGCCGCGCGCGCCGTGAAGCCCCCTTCGGGGGCGATTCAATAGTGGGCTTGCCACCAAATGCTACTTCGCGATCATAACTTCGGTCGCCTTGATGACCGCGGCAACAGAGTCGCCGGTCTTCAGGCCTAGACGATCCACCGAGGCGGCGGTGATTATCGCGACAAGATCCTGGCCGCTGACCTCCACGACCACCTCGGCCATGAGGTCGCCCTTCTTGATGCCCTTGATGGTTCCCTTGAGCTGGTTTCTTGCGCTGAGGTTCATGTCTGGCTCCTGTTGGTAACTGGTTCCGATGACTCGGAGGGCGGCTGACGTCCGCTCTGGCCGTAGCCCTGCTGACCTTAGATGTTGGCGAGTAGCTGCCGGTGACGCCACTAGTGCGCGCACCAAGTCGAAGCGCTCCAACGCAAGCGGAACGAATCCGAGCCCGAAGGCAAGCGCGGCGCCACGAATGGCAATCCGGCACAGCCCGCCAGGTAAACTTTGCTGAACTCCCGTCATGTCAAGTTGACATGGGGGGCAGGTTCGGGAATGCTCCAGCCATGGACACCCGGGTTCGCTCCGCGGTCAAGGCCATACGGCAGCGACTGGACATGCAGCAGCGGGATTTGGCCAAGGCCATCGGGGTAAGCCGACAGACGCTCAGCTCGATCGAGGCGGGCGATACGGTTCCTTCGACGCAAATTGCTTTGGCGTTGGCGCGGGAGTTGCAATGTCGGGTGGAAGATATCTTCAGCCTCCGCGGCCACGGACAGGTGATCGACGCGGAGCTCGTGCGCGAAGTGGATCGGGAGCCGAGCGACGCGCGGCGTGCGCGGGTGTCGCTGGGTTGGGTTGGCGAAAGATGGGTAGCGCGCTTGCTCGAAACTGACGAGGCATTGGCTCTCGGCACTCCGGCCGACGGAATCGCATCGCTGGCGAAAGAAAAGGGCAGGGTCAGGGCGCGGGTTCGTGCTTTGCGTGATTTGGAATCGCTCCATCGCAATCTTCTGGTCGCGGGCTGCGATCCAGCGCTCGGGCTGCTCGGGCGCCACCTGGAAGAGCGTTTCCACGGTCCCCGCTTGCACTGGATCGAAAAGGCCAGTCGGCCTGCGCTGGAGGAGCTGGCTTTGGGTCGTGTGCATATGGCGGGGATGCACCTGCTGGGCGACAGCCGTGTCGACGAGAACGCGGTGGCTGTCCGCGCGAGGTTTGGCACTCTGCCGATGGTGCTGGTCACCTTGGCTTCCTGGGAACAGGGGTTCGTTAGTCGGACCGGCGGAAAGTACAAGACGGTGGCAGAACTGGAACGGAAGGGCACGCGCGTGATCGCGCGCGAGGCGGGCGCCGGCGCGCAGGAGTTGCTGGAAAGCCTGTTTCGCGAAGCGGGTCGCGAGCTCAAGAAGGTGGTGCCCGTGGCGGTAGCGCGTGGACATCGCGCGGTGGCGCAAATGGTGGCGATGGGCGTGGGAGACGTGGGCGTGGCCACCCGTTCGGCTGCGGCGAGCTTCGGCCTACACTTCGAACCACTGGCGGAAGCCCGCTTCGATCTCGTCTTTCCCGCAACTCTTGCCTCGGACAGCCGCGTGCAGGCGTTGCTCGAATGCCTGTCGAATGCGCGCTTCCGCCAAGACCTGGGTGGCATGACCGGCTATCGAACCGCGCGCACAGGGGAGGAGCCCACCGGCGCCCAAGCATGAATTGCCGCAGGGTTGCTCTTGTCGCATTGGTTGCCACGGGCGCGGTTGCGCCGCTGCTTGCAATTCGGGCAAGCGGCGGTGAAGCGCCAGAACTGGTGGTGTTTGCGGCCGCGTCGCTGCGCGAGGTTTTCGAGACCGCCGCGCCGATTTTCGAGAAGCAACACCCAAATTCCAGGGTCCGCTTCAATTTCGCCGGCAGCCAGGATCTGCGCGTGCAGATTGAACAGGGCGCGAAGCCTGACGTGTTCGCCTCGGCCGACTGGAAACACATGAAGCTTCTGGCCAACCGGGGAATGGTTGTCGACCCCGTGGTCTTCGCGCGCAATCTGCCGGTCGTAGTCGTGCCGAAGAACAACCCGGCCCAGGTGCGCAGCTTTGCGGATTTGGCCAAGGTCACGCATCTGGTGGTGGGCGCCGCCGAGGTGCCGATCGGCGCCTACACCGATACCATCTTCACGGCGGCCGAAAAACTCTATGGCAAGGCCTTCCACGAACGGATCCTTGCCCGGATACGCTCGCGCGAGCTGAACGTGCGCCAGGTGCTAACCAAGGTTGCACTGGGCGAGGCCGACGCTGGCATTGTCTACCGGACCGATGCCCTGACCATGCCCGCCAAGGTCCAGATCATCGAGATTCCCAGCCAGATCAACATCGTGGCGGCGTACCCGATCGCTGCCTTGCAGGCCGCGCCCCATCCTGATCTGGCGCGCGCGTTTGTGAAGCTCGTGTTGTCGAATGACGGACAGCAAACCTTGGCCGCGGCGGGCTTCACTAGGGTCGAACCACAAGGAGCGAAGTGAGCCATCTGCTTCTGACCCGTGCAGGAAGTCGTCGTTTGTACGGCGCGGTCATGGTGGGACTGGGCGGTTTCTTGCTGCTCTTTCTCGTGCTGCCCTTCGTGGCACTGGTCCTCGACGGTGGGCCAGAGGCCATTTGGCGCGGTCTTGGCTGTTCCTTGACCTGGCCAGCGCTGCGACTCAGCCTGGGGACGACCATGATTTCCGTTGTATTGGTGATCGTGGGTGGTACGCCGCTCGCTTGGTGGCTGGCACGCTCGCGTTGGCGTTCCGCGCGCTGGTTGGAGATCCTGTTGCAGCTTCCCGTGGTGATTCCACCCGCGGTGGGCGGCATCGCGCTGCTGCTTGCCTTTGGTCGACGCGGGCTTTTCGGCGGAGCCCTGGAACGTTTGGGCTGGACGCCCGCCTTCAGTGTGGTCGCGGTCATCATGGCACAGGTCTTCGTCTCGGCGCCGTTCTACCTGCAGGCCGCAGTTCAGGCCTTTGGCCGGTTAGATCCCAACTTGCTAGCAGTGGCGCGTAGCCTAGGTGCTTCGCCGCCACGGCTGTTCTTTCGGGTGGCTTTGCCGCTCGCTCGCCCCTGGCTGATCGGCGGGGCCGCCATGAGCTGGGCGCGCGCGCTGGGGGAATTTGGTGCCACCTTGATGTTTGCGGGAAACATGACGGGAAAGACGCAGACCCTGCCGCTCGCAATCTACACCGCATTGGAGCTCGACATTCACACCGCGCAGGCTCTATCGCTCTTGTTGGTGGTGTTCGCCTTTGCTCTCTTGCTCTTTCTCCGGCGCTTCAATCGCGGGGTTGAGCTCACGCGCCAGCCGGCGACGCCATGACCGACAATTCCACACCTCGATTCTCCATAATGGTGCAGACTGCGCTGGGGCCATTTTCCCTGCAAGCCTCATTGGAGGTTGGTGCCGAGCCCCTGGCCCTGGTTGGTCCCAACGGCTCGGGCAAGACCAGCCTGCTGCTGAGTGTTTTGGGCCTACTGCCGCCTCAACACGGCCGCATTGTACTTTCAGACGAGGTTCTTTTCGATGCGGCCTTGGCCATCGACCGTCCCACGGAAGAGCGACACCTCGCGTACCTGCCGCAGGACTTTGGCCTGTTTCCCCATCTTTCGGCCATCGACAACGTGGCCTTCGCGCTGGCGTGCAGGTCGGAACGGGTGAGCACAAACCAGCGTCGCGACCAAGCCATGACATGGTTGGAGCGTTTCGGAATCGCCAAGCTGGCCGAGCGAAAGCCTTTGCATCTTTCTGGCGGTGAACGGCAACGGGTTGCTCTCGCCCGTGCCCTGGCCTCTTCTCCCAAGGCGCTTCTCCTCGACGAGCCGACGGCATCTTTGGACGTCGAGGCTCGGGTCGAGGTACGCGCGTTCTTGGCCGAATCCATTCGCTCGCTTGGCTTGCCCACCATTCTCGTCACCCACGATGTTGTGGATGTCGAGGTGCTGGCCAGCCGGATCGCGGTGCTTGAAAGGGGCCAGCTCGTGGCGTGCGGCTCATTGGGCGACATCCGCCAGAACCCACCCACGTCGTTTGCAAGCAAGATGTTCGACTCGTCGAGGGTTTCGGGCGCGATCGCCAATTCACCTCGCAATGAGGATGTTCGTCACAACTGAAACAGGAGGTCACCGCCATGCTATTGGTCCCCAGAATTCGCCCAGTCTTTGCCTATCTATTCTCCTTGGTCTTCGCGGCTGCGCTATCTGGATGCGGCAGCGAATCAAACGGCAAAGTTGATTCCGCCGTCCCCAGCGTTGGACTGGACGCTGCCAAACCGGACTTGGCGGTAGCCGTTGATACCGCTGCCCCCAATTTGGACTTGGCCGCCGCCCAACTAGACACGGCAATCGACATGCCGGTTTTCGGCGATGCCGCTCCCACTCCAGGATTGGACGCGGCTCAGAGCGACGCGGTCGTCGATACTGCGGTGACGGTCGATGGCGCTGGCACCAGCGTGGGTTCAGACGGCGCCCGACCCGACGCCGTGGTGGCCGCCGATGTTGGCCCGGCGGGGGATGGCGCGGTTGGCGACGGCGCTCCTCTGACTGCTTGCTCGTCGCTGGTGAATCCACTCTACGTCATGACCGGCGACACCCAGGTGCCGGTCCTCAAGACCCTGGGAAAGGCCTTGCGGCAAAGTGGGAATCCCATAACCCTGGTTTGGTACGCAACTGGATCCTGCACCATTATCGACGCCCTCTACCACGGCACCCCGCTGACCCAGATCCCGTCCTATATCCCCAGCGACGCCGCCTGGGATCCAAGCACGGGAGCCGTGCCGAGCTGTGCGCTGGAAAGTGGTGGGCGCAATGTGGATATCGGAATCCCAATCGTGTTTCCCGCAGCCTGTTCCAGCGATACACCGCCAGCCGATCTCGCTGCTTTCAAGGGCCCGGTACAGTCGATGTTGTTCGTGGTGCCGCATACTGCCTCGCCGGCGGCCATCAGTTCCGAACAAGCCTTGAAGGTTTTTGGCCAAGGCGCCGCGGGCAACATCGCGCCCTGGATCGACCCGAACTTCTACTTTGTTCGCCCGCCCACCAAAGGCGTGGAAGTCAGCCTTGGCGATTTGATCGGGCTGCCCGCGGCGAAGTGGCTCGGCCAACAAATCAATGCCTCGAACGATGTCGCTACCGACGTGGCCAACTCGACGCAGCCGCAAGAGACTATTGGCATTCTTGGTAGCGAAACCTACGACAGCGTCGCCAATCGGACCAATCTGAAGTCGCTGGCTTTTCAAGCAGTGAATCAGACCAATGGCTATCTCCCCGATTCCACCACAACCGCCTTTGACAAGCGGAGTCTTCGTGAGGGGCACTATGCTGCATGGGCGCATGTGTTCTACCTGACCAAAGTGTCGTCTACGGATGGAGGGGCGCTGGATGGCGGAGTGCCGGCGCCGGTCAATGCAAACGCCAAGCTATTCATCGATATTCTCACCAACACGGCCAATCCCGGCATTCCATCCGGGTTGGATCCGGTTGCCCTGGTCGCGCAGAAGGGAATCGTTCCTCTGTGCGCCATGGCGGTAACACGCTCGACCGAGGGTGGCCCGCTCTCACTCTTTGCGCCCCCTGATCCTTGTGGGTGCTACTACGAGAGCAAGCTCAGCACCGCCACGGTTCCTGCGTCCTGCACGTCCTGCACCGCAAGCGCGTCTTGCGCTGCGGGCACCACCTGTCGCCATGGCTACTGCGAAGCCGACGATGGCCGCACCTCACTCGGCGATTGCAGCCCGCTTGCAAGCGGAGCCACCCACGCCCAGATCATCAATAATACCTGCACGACTGGGGCGCGGTTCCAGGCCGACCACATCCCCACTCCGTGAAGACGCGCATCAACCTGGCAAGTCTGAGTGGGCTCCTCCTGGTCGGGGCGGCGCAGACCGCCCTGGCCGAGGAGGCGCCGGCACCGCCTCAACCGGTGGCGGCCAGTTCGGCGGGGCGTTTGACTGTGGGCGAGACCACTCTGGCCGTTGGAGGGTTTCTGCAAGCTGATGCGGTGCTGATGGACCAGTCTGCGCAGGATCAGCTCTCTCCATCTGGGGCAGAGCCTCTCAATACCGAGCGATTTTTCGTCCGCCGCGGGCACCTCTTTGTCGAAGCTCACCGACCATTCCTTCGCGCCGCAATCGAGTTGGATGCGAACACGGTCAAGGGCATGGCGGTGGGCCTGGCCCGGGCCGAGCTCGCGCTGGGCCGAGCGCGGCCACGGTGGAACTGGGAGATCGGGCTCGGCCTTCTTCGCATTCCCTTCGGCCTTGAAGTTCAGGAATGGGATCCGGACCGGTTCTTCTTGGAACGTAGCAACGTCAGCCGGGCGCTGTTTCCCGGCACCTTTGATTTGGGTGCGCGCGCGCAGGCTTCTTGGCGCTTCGTGCGCGCGCAACTGGCTGTGATGAATGGCAACCCTTTGGCCGATGCGTCTTTCCCGGCTCGCGATCCGAACGCCGCCAAGGATTATGTTGGCAGGCTTGGTCTCGACTCCGTCATCGCGGCCAAGGTCCATGTCAGCGCCGGGGTTTCCTCGCTCGCCGGCACCGGGTTTCATCCCGGCACACCCGCAACCAAAGACGTCTTGGTTTGGCGCGACCAGAACGAGGACGGCATCGTCCAACTCAGTGAGATCCAAGTTATCCCCGGCCGTGCGGCCACGCCCTCGCGAAACTTCTCGCGCTTTGCCGTTGGAATAGACGGCCGCATCGACTTCGCGACTCGTCGTCTGGGTAGTTCGACACTTTTCGGTGAGGTGGTTTGGGGCGCCAATTTAGATCGAGGGCTGCAGCCCGCTGATCCGATTGCATCCGGCCGCGATCTACGAGAGTTCGGTTGGGTGGTGGGCGCCGCCCAGGAGCTCACGTCGTGGGTTGCTCTCGGCGTTCGCTACGACTTCTACAATCCCGACGTGGATGCCTATCGTCAAACGCCCACGGTGCTCGTGCCCAGGGACATGTCATTTTCCACCTGGACCTTCACAGTTGCGTTTGGCGGGTTCGCCCGCAATCGCTTGCTCCTTGAATACCAGCACAACCGCAATGCGCTGGCGGTGGCCGCGGACGGATCGCCCACGACTCTCGCTGCCGACACCCTCACCCTGCGCGGGCAGATGGTCTTCTGATGGGGCGCGGACCGGGCATCTGGTTCCTTCTCTTGGGCTGCGCCACGGCCACTTGCGGTGGCGCAGCCCCCTGTGACACGGGGTTGGAGGCTCTCGTACGGGTTGCCGGAGGCCAGTTCTATCGCGGCTCGATCGACCAGCTGGCCAGCGAGGCTGCCCCTGTAGTCGTGGACGTGTTGAATAGCCAGAACGTGATCACACCAGGCTTGCAGGGTAAGAAGCTCTCCGGCCGGCTGGATCCGGGAAGCACGGCGGTGGCCATCGGTCTTGCCGGCGACGTGGGCTACTGGGTTCTGGCCGCCGACGTGCCCGATGCAGATAGCCCCACCCAGCCGACCTTCCACGCCAGCCTGTCGTTTTCACCGTCGCTGCCGCGAACTTCCTACGATCTGATCATCCGTGCGGTGTCCCCGCCCAATGTTTTTGGGCCCGCCACGCATGTGGCTTTGGACGTCGAGTTCATTCTGCCTCCGACCGGAGCATTGGTGGTTTCGCTGTGGTGGGACACAGAGTCCGATCTCGACTTGCATGTGGTCGACCCCTATGGGGTCGAGATTTGGGCGGGCAACATCAACTCCTACGACGCCTACGCGACCACTCCCACGGCCAGCACTGGCACATTGAATGAAGATGGCATTCTGGACTTCGACTCCAACGCTGGGTGCGTAATAGATGGTCGCTGCAATGAAAACGTAGTCTGGGCAGCGGCGGCGCCAGCCGGCGACTACGTGGCGCGGGTTGACACATTCTCGCTCTGCGGAAATTCCGCCGCGCGCTGGACGGTGGAGGCATTGCTCAACGGAGTCTCATTGGGTAAGGCCGAGGGCGAGGCACTTCCGTCCGATCAGCGCTTCAGCAAAGGCAAAGGCAGCGGACTTGTTGCCTTGTCATTCACCGTTCCATCCCCATGACAGCGCGGGCAGGTGTCTTCGCGCTGGCGATACTTGCGGCTACACCCCAAGCAGCAGCGCTGGCTGCCGACGACAACGAGACCGTCGTGATTGCCCCGCCCGCGAAGGAAGCCGGGAAGGCTGATCTCTCGACCTCTGAATTGCGCCAAGCTCCCGGCGCGCAGGGCGATGCCGGCAAGGCGCTGGAAAATCTGCCAGGAGTGGCACGGCCAGGACTTGGGGGAGGCGAACTGGTGGTGTGGGGCGCCGCACCCGAGGAGACGCGGGTGGTGATTGATGGGATTGAGATACCTGCGTTGTACCATTTGGGTGGGCTGCGTTCGGTGGTTCACAGTGGATTTGTGCGCACCGTGAGTCTTGTGCCGGGCGGCTATGGCGCGGAGTACGGTAGGGGCCTGGGCGGTCTGGTTCGCCTGGCCAGCCGCCCGCCACCCATTGCGGGGTATCAGGGAGAGCTGGACGTGGATGTTCTTGATGCCTCATTCGAGGCCGGGATGGCGGTGGGGAACGGCGGGGGCGCGCTTGCCGCGGGCCGCGTCGGCTATTTGGATCGAATCCTGAACAATGCTTTGTCATCGGACACCCGTCGCTTGTTTCCCCTGCCACGGTATTGGGACCTTCAGGGCAAAGTGGTTCTTGCTTTGCGCGACGACGAAAAGATTGAGTTGATCTTTCTCACTTCGTCCGACGCCAGCTCAATCTCCAACAATGCCGCAAGTCCTTCCTCCTTGGCCGGGGAAGATCGGAGCCAATCCTTCTCTCGCCTTGGGGTCAGGTACGTGCGCGCCTTCGCGGACGGTTCAGGTGCTTCGCTGATCCCGTTTTTCGGCTGGGACCGCACCCGACGGCAAGAAATGGCAGGACTGGGCAGCGCCCAGGAATCGACTACCTCGACGGTGTTGGGCCTGCGCGCGCAGTATGGCGCTCCGCTCTCCCAGCGGCTGACTCTGGTTCTAGGGTTCGACGGAATCCTCACGCTGGCGGATGTGCAGCGCTCGGGATCAGCGACCCTGCCCGCAAGGGAAGGCGACATTGTGGTCTTCGGCCAGCCGATGACCGGGGGAGCCAGCGCCGATAGGTGGAGTGCTTCGATTGGAAATCTGGCCCCCTACCTTGCCACGGAGATCACACTCGGACATTGGCGCTTGCTTCCGTCTTTGCGTTTCGACGGCGATTGGATTTCACCCAGTCGCAGCACTCCCGAAAACGGTGTCACGCCCCGGGCCGGGTCTTCGCGCCTTTCGTGGTCACCGGCTCCGCGCGTCTCCGTCGCACATCAAACCCGTTCCTGGCTGCGCGAAAACCTGGCGTTCGGGTTGTACCAGCAAGCTCCTTCACCAGGCGATCTGAGCGCAGTATTCGGCTCGCCCACGCTGGGGGTTGCTCATGCCCTGCATGTTGTGGCGGGGCCAGACATGGACGTTGGTCGGTACTTCACTCTACAGCCCACTTTGTTCTACCGGTACATGTGGGACCTGGTGATGCGCAATCCAGACCCCAGCCCGGCGCTTGCCCACGCGCTTGTGCAGGACGGGGTGGGCCGCGCCTTTGGCGCGCAGGTTCTCCTGCGCTATTCGCCGCACCCCACGTTCTCTGGCTGGCTTGCCTACACGCTCAGCCGCAGCGAGAGGCGCCACGCCTTCGAGCCGTCCTACCGACTGTTCGACCAGGACCAAACCCATCTGCTTACCTTTGTCAGCAGGGTATCGCGCGGGGGTTTCGTAGCGGGCCTGCGCTTTCGCTTGGCCGCCGGGATGCCACGGACACCGGTGACAGGCAGCTATCTGGACGCGACGACGGGACAGTACCAGCCAATTTTTGGGCAGCAGAACAGCATTCGCCTGCCAATTTTCTACGCGCTGGATCTGCGCATCGAAAAGCACTTTCGCCGGCGTTCGGTCGACATCGTTCCCTATCTGGAAATCCTCAACCTGACCAACCATGCCAACGTCGAGGAATTTGCCTACGACGATCAGTTCGCCAGGCGCTCGAACATCACCGGCCTGCCAATTCTGGCGGTGGTCGGAGGGTCGTTGAGGTTCTAATGCGTAGATCCAACTCTTTCGCGCTGTTGTTGTTGCTGGCTAGCTGCGCGCCAAAAATGGGCAATCCCGCCTCGCTGATCACAGACGAGCGAATCATCGGCGTGCGCGGCGATCCCGCTGAAGCGGCGCCCGGGGACTTGGTGCAATACTCGAGCCTGGTCGCTTCTCCTTCGGGCAGCGTGGACGCGCAAGACCTGTCGTGGAGCCTGTGCAATTTGCGCAAGCCGGTTGCGGAGAACACCCCGATAAGCCAAGCCTGCCTGACCGACGATCTGCCGCAGTCGGCTCAGGGTGGGTCGGCTGCTCTGCACACGCCAGGCGCCGCGTGCGCAAACTTCGGGCCGCTGGCGCCGCCCTCAAGCAGTGGAACCCTGCGACCAGCGGACCCGGATGCCACCGGTGGATACTACCAACCCATTCGACTTGATCTCGGCGCGGAGCAGGCGATTTTTCGCGAGCGGCTGGGCTGCGGTCTGGCGGGCGCTTCGCTGGCGATGTCCCAACAATTCCGCGCACGCTACACCACGAATCAGAATCCAACCCTGGTTTCGTTGCAGGCTCTGGTGGGCGACACGCCGGGTTCCCTCGATTCGCTGCCTGCCGGTCAGCGCATTCGCTTGCTGGCGACGTGGTCGTCCGATTCGGCAGAGTCATATCCCGTCTTTGATTCTGCGTCGCAGACCCTCGCCGATCACCGCGAAGCACTTTGGGTTTCCTGGTTTATCACCTCCGGCGCATTTGACGACTCCGTGACCGGGCGTGAGGAGAACGACCCTGCGGTTTCGACTGAGAACTCTTGGCAATCCCCCACAACCGCGGGCGTGGTCTTTCTGTGGCTGATCTTGCACGACAGTCGCGGTGGGGCTGATTTTGGCTCCTACACGCTGACAGTTTTGCAGTAACTATTATTCATCCCTGGCAAACAGGCCCAAGTACATGGCAAGCAGCGAATCGCGTGGGGTTTCGCCGACTGGAACCCGCGGCACGGTGAATACCGGGCGCGGGGCAGCAAACTCACGGACCGCCTCCACCACCGCAGCGTGAAGCGCGGCGGCCGACTCCTGCTGGCGGCGAAGCTTCTCCAGGCGATCCATGAACGCGCGGGTTTGTTCACGCTCTTCCAGCCCACCCAGAAGCGCGGCGGCGCGCTCCACCGCGCGCTCAATTTCGTCGGGACCGGGCCAGAAGGCCTCTTCCACCCGATTGACGATGAAGGCGCGCGGCACGCAGCCTTCGTCGGCCAGATGCTCACTGATGACCTGGGCCTCGACGATGCGGGCCGGATCGGGCGCGCACACCACCAGGAAGACGGTGCGCGGGTCACGCAGCAAACGGCCGACTTGTTCGCCGCGCGATCGGAAATGGCCGAGCAGGTCGGAAAAGGCCGCGAAGAATCCGACGGTTTCGTCGACAAACGACGGGCCCGCCACCCGCGCGATGAGCGACGTCGCCGCGGCGCCGGCGCGACTCCACAGGCGCGAGGTCCACGACGCCGCCGCCGTGGGCATGAACCAGCGGGTGATCTTGTCGCTGAAGAAGGTGGCCACCCGATCGGGCGCCTCCAGAAAATCGAGCGCGCTGCCGGTGGGCGGGGTATCCAGCACCACGCGGTCGAAGCGGCCGGTGCGAAACAACTCGTGCACGCGCTCGACCGCCATGTATTCCAGGGTTCCCGACAGACTGCGCGAGATGTGCTGGTAGACCCGGTTGGACAGCAGTTCCTCGCGCCGTGCCGGATCCGGCACCAGCAGGGCGATCATGTGATCGAAGGTGGCGGTGGGATCAAGCATCAGGGCGCTCAGGGTG
The DNA here is from genome assembly GCA_003158455.1 of Myxococcales bacterium. Lineage (GTDB taxonomy): Bacteria > Myxococcota_A > Polyangia > Fen-1088 > Fen-1088 > Fen-1137. Next base: position 24,151 of record PMJO01000274.1, read on the forward strand.
CCCGTGGGGTGCATCTTGCGGAACCCCGTCAATTCCATGGGATCGTTGGTCAGCTCGACCAGCCCAAGCGCGTCGGCCAGCCGGCGCGCGGGATCGATGGTCAGCACCAGGGCTCGCTGTCCGGCGGCAGCCTGCCGCAGGGCCAGCAGCGCCGAGAGGGTGGTCTTGCCCACCCCGCCCGGTCCCACGCACACCACCAGCGGCGCATCGGCGATCAGGGTGGCCAGCCGAGCCGCGCTGCCCGCCGAGGGCTCGACCGCACGCGGGGAGCGCCCGTTGTCAGGTGTCTGCGTCGGCGGCCGGGCCGGGAATTCGACTACGTTGGCGTTCTCCAGGCCGCGCAGCCGGTCGATCTGTTTTCGCGCATGGTCCATCCCGTCAAGCTGGCCTTTCGCCGCGACTGCCAGCCGCGCCAGCGCTTCTTCGCTCTCGCGTTCCAAAACTTCGAGCAGGGGCCGGTCGCTGGCGTGCAGAAGCATGGCCGGGACCTGGTTCACCACGACCATGCGGGCCGCGATGCCCATCTGGCGCGCCTTGCGCAGAAGCTCAAGCGTCTCATTGACCGGCAGTTCCTCGGGCAAGGTGATGGTCACCATCTCGCAGCGCTTGCCGTCGAGCAGCAGGCGCTGAACCCGCTCCGCTGCGTGGGCGATGGGCCCGATGCGAAACATGCGTTGCACGGCGCGCGGGGTATCCAGGAAGGACAGGGCATGGCCGGTGGCCGGTAGATCCACGATCACCGGCACGTGCCGGGCGGTGCTCTCGTCGACCAAGGCGCGTAATTCGTCGAGCACGATCATCTCGCGCATGGCCGGCGAGGTACGAATGAACTGGCGTAGCACGCGATTGCGCAGCACCGCCTGGGCCAACATGGGGATGTTGATCAGCCGCCGCAAGGCCGGCTCCAAAGCCGTGTCCAGATCGATCCTGACCACCTTTACGCCGCTCTCCGGCGCGATCAGGTCAGGCAGGCGCCGGTACGCGGAAAACTCGACCGCAACCGCACCCCCGCGACGCCGGGCCGCCAAAGCGGCCAGCGCGGCCACCAGGGTGCTCTTGCCGGTGCCGCCCTTGCCCGTGACCAAGATCACGTCACGCTGATCAACCAGCGGTCCAAGTAGGGCGACATCGAGCATGAAAGGTTCCCGAGAATTACGACAATTCTACAATTTCGACGACGAAGCTATCGTTGCACACGTTTCCGCTCAAAACGGGGGTCCTGGGAACAGGCTGCTAGCATCGGAACACATAGAACCAAGCCGACGAGCCAACGGTTGGCGAAGGGATGAGACATCAGCGTGTATCATACGACGAATTCACGGATTCAGCGCTGCCAGCCCCTGTTGGAAGGATACGCTCGGGCGAAAGCCTAGCTCGCGTTCGGCCTTGCGGTTGTCGTAGCAACAGTCGCTGGCCATGAGGCGCACGCCGTAGCGGGTGAAGGGCGGGGGCGAGCGCCGGCGCAGCAGGCGGGCCACGCCTTCCATCGCGGCTGCGGCGGCGTAGATGAAGAAGAAGGGGACGGACCAGTGCGGTCGTGCCGTGCCCAAGCGTGCGGCCAGGCCATCGATAACCTCGCGCGCGGTCACGGTCTCGCCGTCGGTCAGGTGATACACTTGTCCGGCCGCGGCTGGGGCTTCGGCAGCAAGCCGCAGCCCTAGGGTGAGATTGTCGACATGAGAAAGCGCCAGCCGGTTGCTCGCGCGGCCGATATAGACCGCGCGCCCGCGGCGCAACAGGGCCGCGATGCGCGGGGTGATGCTGGGATCGCCCGGTCCCCAGATCGCCCCTGGCCGAATCGCGACGGTCGAGAGATCGTGCTGGCCATTCGCCGCAAGCACGAGCTTTTCCGCCGCGATCTTGCTCGCCGTGTACGCGTCGTGCGGCGAAGCATCGTAGGGGCTCTGCTCGTCCACCGCGGCGCCCTGACGTGGCAGACCCAACACGGTCAGCGAGCTGACGTGCACCAGGCGCTCGACGCCGGCATCCTGGCAGGCCGCCACCAGGTTGCGCGTGCCATCCAGGTTGACGCCAAAGAATTCGCGCCGCGGCCCCCAGTCCGGCACCTTGGCTGCGGCGTGAAACACCACCTGCTGGCCGCGGGCAGCCTCGCGCAGCGATGCCGAGTCGCACACATCACCACGTACGATCTCCGCGCCGAGGCCGGCCAAGCGGCGCAAGTCGCTGGTGGTCCGAACCAACGCTCGCACCTTGACCCCGCGTCGGCACAGGGCCGCCACCAAGTTGCCGCCGAGAAAACCCGATGCCCCGGTAACCAGCGCGGCTTTCATTCCACGCTCACCTGACACGGCACGAAGACCGCCCGCTGCTGGCATTCCTCGCACGCGGGCGTCACCGGTGCGCACTTTGTGATTGGGGTGCAGACGCTTGCTGTCTGCAGCGAACCCACGAGCGACACCCGGGGGTATCCGACGATGCCATCGCTCGCGCTCTTCATGAACCCGGAGGATTCCAGGAAGCACTTGCTCGTGAATGGTTCCCCGCTGCACGCCGCGGGAATGGCGCTCGTCGGAATCCGTTCAGACAGGTAGACATCGAGGTTGCAGCCAAGTCTTTGTTTCGATTGATAGGCCGGGAGGCTGGCAAAGCCTTGGTTCGCACACACCGATCCGTCGACCAAGTAGCCATCTAGCACCTCGTTACCGCAAGCACCGGATCCGGACCCGGGGTTGTCGAGTGCGGTCCTGCCGCAGGCGGTGCTCGCAGCGAAGGCAAGGGCCAACAACACGAGAGGCTGAGTTCTCGTGGCGCTCTTTCTGGTGTCGACCACGAGACGCATTCTAGCCCATTGCGCTTCTTCGCTGTGGCCGACGTCCCGCCGCTGGACTCACCGTCGATGAGTTCCCGAAAATCCTCGAGAAGCCATGGGAGTCCAGGCGGTCCCTGGGGATGAAACTTGGGGGATTACGCACATGACGCATGCCGCGGAAAGTCGTCAATCCCAGGAAATCAGGCGGATTGGTCCGTGTGGGATCATCAAGACTGGAGGGGGCGCCGACGGGTAGTGGATCAGTTTGAGATAGATGGCGGGATGCACGGAAATCGGGGAGAATCAATGGCAAGTTTAGCCCGGTGAATCCATCGGACGCCGGGCGATCAAGCGGAAGGGGTGGACGGGAGGATCACGCGGGACAGGAATGACAGAACCTTGCCGTAACACGGACCTTCCAGGTCGCTGAGTTCGTGTTCAATATCTACATTTCTGCCGATCTTGCTCGTCCAACTCCCGTTCGGCAACTGCCTAGCGGCATGCGTGATGTGACCCCCAAGTGCATACAGGGCAACTTTTTCTTGCCCATCTTCTTGGGCCGGATTCATACACGGAGAGTATCCAAGTGTCCCAAAAGCCTGGATGAAGGCTTCCTCTGTATCAGCCATTGGAACCCCGCGTGGCCAAAACGTCATTGTGGAAGGCCACCACCACCTGCCATTCTGCCCGGCAGCCCAGGCTATGCAGTTATAGACATATGTAGCCTGACTAGTGACCTTTACTTTTTGGGGAGTAAGCCTAGGGAAGTTCTTGAAGAAGTGTTTTGGATCATCGACCTGCATTCCGAATAGTCCAATTCGTCCAAGCACGCTGCATAGCCAGAAAATCTCCACGGTCAGAGGGATCAACCGGATCCTCTCCGGTGATCTCTGAAAGAGCCGGGAACCAAAACGCCGTGGTGGATCTAATACGGTCCATTATGAACGGAATGACTCTAGGACCAAAGGAGACTATTGCTCGATAAGCAGGATGTTTCGCCATCTCATGGACGGAGGATACATTCCGAGTGTCTTCCTCCCACTTACGCGCAAGGAATGAGAAGACATTGGCGAGATACTTCATAGACAAGTCTGCCCCGACAGCGGACTTGTCAAAGCCACGATATGTTCTAGCCGACCCAAAAGCTGATGTTGAACCCTTCGCAGGCATATTCACGATTTGGCCTTTCTGCCATTGCTGTGGATTAAATCTGTAGAATACCGTCGTGGAAGATGCAGCGATTCGGCTGTCACGCATCTCGCATACGTCAGGCATCAACCTTCATCCTTCTTTCTTGTTGATCGATTCCATGATCCCGATCATGTTCGACAGCCAATCACGTAAAGCTACGGCTGTCCCCAGGTCGACTATGGCGTCCACCTCCACTTCCCTCACGATGGCATGTCGTCCTTCTACCTTAATGGGGGAGACGATTCGGCCTTCCGTAATCTGCATCTCCTCGGTCTGCGGAATTGCATTTCGCTCGCTAAATAGAGCCATGTGGATCGCTGTCCCGGAAGGGCGAAGCCCTCCATGCACGCCGTCAACATGGATGACTCGGAAGAAGTTGCTCTTGATGTAATCAAAGCGCACCTTCCCCGTGATCGGTTCAGGGATGCTTTTTTGTTTTGCGTCACTCATTTCGATCCGATGGTATCTCATGATACCGCGGACCGCACGCCCCATCCAGATGGCTACCGTTCTGTCCCGGAATTGTCACCCAATCAGATCCACGATCTCGCCAATCTCCCACACGTGATCTGTGATTCCCGCTGCCGTGGCTGGGGTTACCCGCAACTACCCCGCCAGCTTGTGCCGGTTCTCGATGGCATGGACCCCTGCCAGTCGTAGCCACGCTGACAGGCTGAGGTGATCCCGCTCTGCAGCCTCGGAGAACATCGCTTTTTCCTCCTCGGTCAGCCGGATCTGCAGGGGCACGTCTCGCTGCGTCTTGTCTTTCTTCCCTGGTTTTGCTGCCATGCTCAAAGTGTATACCGCGTCATGCTAGTGTCAATACATTTCTCTTGCAACATCTGCCATGACGTTGTATACACATATACATGACAACGCACATGATGGCCGGCCTGAACAACCTCACCTTCGTCGAGATGGTGACCCGCTTCCCGAACGAGGCTTCGGCGATGAGCTTTCTCGAAGCCATGCGCTGGCCGACTGGCCCCGTCTGCTCTCATTGCGGCTGCACCGATGTCTCGCCCGTGGCTTCCAAGCGTGCGCGTCCGATCTTCTACTGCTCCGGCTGCAAGAAGCAGTTCAGCGTGACCACCGGGACGGTCATGGAAGACAGCAAGATCCCGCTGCACAAGTGGTTGCTGGCCATCCACCTGATGTGCGCCAGCAAGAAGGGTGTCAGCAGTTTGCAGCTTCACCGCATGCTCGGGATCGCCTACCGTTCAGCTTGGCATCTTTCCCACCGCATCCGTTCCGCGATGACCGAGGCCGCGCCGGAGATCATGTCCGGAACGGTTGAGGCTGATGAGGTCTACATCGGCGGGCTACGGCGCGGGAAGGGCCGTGGGTATCGTGGCAACAAGACAGCCGTTGTCGCCATCGTCGAGCGTGGCGGTCGAGCCCACGCGCACGTCATGCCAGAGGCCAAGGTCACCAGCGCAACCGTTGCCACTATGTTGGAAGAACACGTTTCCACGGACGCCATCCTGAACACTGACGAGTCTTCGATCTACACATGGCCAGGACGGGAATTTGCCTCGCACGAGACCGTCAATCACCAGAAAGAAGAGTACGTCAGGCGTGACCGTCGCACGGGCCGAATGGCATCGACCAACGCGGTTGAAGGGTACTTTGGCAACTTCCGCCGCCAGGTGGACGGGACGCACCACCACGTCAGCTCTGGGCACCTTCCCCGCTACTCAAACGAATTCGAGTTCAAGTACAACACTCGCAAGATCACCGACGGCCAGCGCACCGTCCAGACGATTCGCCGTCTTGAGAACCGTCGCCTCACGCTCTACAAGATCGCGGAGCACATCCCCTCTTTGCAGGACACGCGCGAATCGCGGTAAGGTGCAGGCGTGAAGAAGCGAAAGACGAAACCGAATCCGCCGAAGCGAATTCCTCAAAAAGAAGAGATGTTCTCGCTTCACCCGATGAAGTTCACGGAGGCGGTCGGTTACCTGTTCAATCCGCCTCACGGGCTGGCCGGGCTCCACTCTATCCAGAATCAGCACAAAGCTGAACGGACTAGCTGTTTAGGTCGCGCTTGTCCCAAACCCTGAAGCTCATCTTCTCGGACAGATGATCTTCGCTCTTGATCGTTTCCAGTTGTCCCATCAGGGATGCTTTCTCCGACACGCCCAAGTCTCGATTGACGACTACAATCACGACAACTTTCTTATGCCTACTCTCTTGACCATCTTCAATTAGCGTGCTGACCAATCCGATCTCGTCCCTCACACGCCGTTCTATTGATACGTCCTCGATCTCTTGCGCTAGCCAGGTTTCAGAAAAGTCTTTCGGACAGGTTTCGACGAAACAGCTATTCCCAGCTCGGATATGCGTGTATTCGACGTTCAAAGGCGAAAGCTTTCTTTTCCGGTACATGGCTCGCATGATTTCCGCGTGGAGCGCCCTCGGATCAAACAGCGCGGACGATGGTTTACTATGTGGCGTTACCATCAGGGATGGCAGTTGAGGAGCTTCGTTTATTTTGGGTATTTCGGGTGAGCCAAGCCTGGCCTCCAAGTCTTCGATCCGTTTCTTGTTGGCTTGAACTTGAATGGCGAAGTGTAGAAAGACCATCGCCCAAGCGGCTATTGCAAGGTGCGGGACAAGATGAACCATGAAGGACCCAATCCCAGCCGCAGTCGGCTTTCCAAAGTACGCAAACAGCATAAGGACGCAAACAAAAACACCGAAGCCCATAGCCTTCACCGCGTGCGGGGACACCTTCGGGAAGAATCTCTTAGCCGTCAGCATTAGGCACTCCACAAAAACACCGTCGATTAGCAACTCCAGTCCTAGCCAAAACGCATTCGGGTCTTGCATGACGCGACATCATATCACTGCACCACTCATAATGTAAGCACAAATGCATCATTGCGTTATCTCTCCGCAGCATGCGTCAGGTATTCAATCCCCGAAACTTGACGAAGCGCACTTTGTGGGTTCTTATCCTACATAAACCCACTTTGACTTCCATCTCGAAAGGAGAGGTCGCCATGAACTTGGACCGTCGGTTCGATGATCGTCTGCCTCTGGAGACACTGCTTTGCGCCTACGTCCTGGATCGGCCCCAGCGCGGCCTTGCTGTCGACATCAGCGAGCGCGGGTTGTTCATCAATACCTTGCTCCAGGATCCGAATCCGCCGCGCACGCCGGTGGGTTTGGAATTCAAGCTGCCCGGCATGCCAGAAAGCATTTGGGCCGCAGGCGAAACCTGCCGCGACACCATGGATGACTACTTCTATGGCATGGGCGTGCGGTTCACTGCCATGGCGTCCCTGCACCAGCGCATGTTGCACGCCTACTGCCGCCGCGTGCGCCGTCAGCGCAGCGGTCTTTGGGCTTGATCTGCGCCCTGGCGCCGGTCAGACAGCCAAAGCAATCAAGGGGTCCCAGGCAAGCTGGGAACGGACATGGATGGAGATGGAAAAAAGGCAGAGCGCAAAACGGTTCTGTGGCTGACCTATGGCCTGCCCTGGCCCACTGACCGCGGCGGCGCCATCCGCTATTTCAATCTCATTCGTCGGGTGGCGACCCGATACCGCGTCTTGCTTTTCGCCGTGCTCGAATCGGCTGATGAAGCCCGCCACCTGCCCAAGCTGGCGCCATTTTGTGAGCGGGTCGAGTGGGCCGCTATGCGTGCCGGCTCCGCGGCCGCGCGCGCGCGCGACTTTTGCGGACACCTTCTGCGTGGTCGGCCGCTGGTCACCTGGCCCTATTGCTCGCGCTCCCTGGAGAGCAAGCTGCACGACTTGATCGGTACCGGCACCGTCGATATTCTTCAGATCGAGCATTCCTTTCTTGCTCACTTCCGCGATGCCGTGCCCGACGGCTCGCCCTGCCGGACCATCCTCTCATTCCACAACTTCTGCCAGGCCCAGTCCCGCAGCATGTTGCGCATGCATGTGGGGGCAGTGGAAAAGCTGGGCTTGCTGGTCAAGGCGGCCCTCATGCGCGGCTGGGAGGCCCGCCATGTCGCGCGTTTCGACCGTTGCCTGGTGGTCTCTGAAATCGAGGCCCAGCGCCTGCGCGCCGTGGCCGCGGGCACGGCGGTGTCACTGGTCCCCAACGGTGTAGATACGGCCGCCTTGCGCCCGCTGCCCGAGGCCGCAGCCGGCAAACGCCTGATCTTCGTCGGGCATTTGCGCTATCCGCCCAACATCGACGCGATCCGTTTCCTCGCGCGCCACATTCTACCCGCCCTGCGCGCGCGTGTCCCCACAGCCTGCTTGACTGTGGTGGGCGAAGGCACGCCGCGGGTGCTGCGCGAGTTCGCGGGGCGCGACGACATCGAGTTGGTCGGCCGCGCCGGTTCGCCGGTTCCCCACTATCAGGACGCGCATGTGGCGGTCGTGCCCCTGCGCGCGGGTGGGGGAACCCGCCTGAAGATTCTCGAGGCCATGGCGCTGGGACGACCGGTGGTCTCCACGCCGCTTGGCTGCGAGGGCCTTGCAGTCGAGGACGGCAAGCACCTGCTCATCGCGAAGGACGCTGACGCTTTCGCCGCAGCAGTGGCGCGCCTGCTGACCGACCGCGCGCTCGCCACCAGCCTGACTCAGCAGGCGCGGGCGCTGGTGGAAAGAGACTACGATTGGACTGGGATCGCGAATCGCCTCCTCCGCGTCTACGACGAGCTGCTGGCACACTGATTCTTGGGCTGGTGCCGCGCCCGTCGCCCCCGCCCCACCGCTATGGCAGCTGTCCCACCGAGCGCGACTAGCCAAAATCAGAGAGTAATCGGAACAATGACGTCGCCATTCGCGGGAAGGTCGAAGCTCGCTTTGACCGTCGCACTAGATGGACAGATTCCGCCGCCGGTGCTTCCGCCTCCACCGCCGTAGGAAGGAAACGAACAGGTGACGATCTCGTTTGCCTCCGTGCAGCCCGCCGGTGCGACGCTTTCCAGCGTCAGCGTCACCTGGTAGCTCCCTGGCCCCACCGGTTGCCGGACACCGTACGTGATGGCCGCCGTCACAGATGGCGCGCCCCAAGACGCGCAACTTTGGGAGATCGAATATGTCGTCAGCGCTCTTGCATCCCAGACAAGGTCCTTGCTCTGCTGCGGCGAGATCACCAAATATTGAGAAATCGCAGGGTTGGGTGGTTGCGGACACTCGCACCCGCATTGATAGCCAATTGCCATAGTCAGGCTGGTTGAACCCTGGTTGATCCCATAGGCTGCGCAGTAGAAGCCAAGAGTGCCCAAATAGCTCGTGGCAGCGGTGCTGTTGGTAACTCGGAAGATTACGTTCTGGTGCGAAGGGATCGCCTGCGGGCCTTCAATCGTGGTCGGAGGCCCGTCTGGGCCGGAATCCCCGATGGAGAACGAATCCGCCGAGTCCGTACGCGCGTCTTCGGTAGCAAGAATATTGGCGTCATCCTGGATGGGTCTGTCGGACGAGGGCAGCGTGTCGGGCTTGGCCGCGTCGTTCGGTGCACCGTCCGTGGCAACGTCTATGGTGTCAAGGGGATTGGCGTCGCCCAGTGTGATTGTGTCCGAGGAGGATGGGACATCGGGCTGGGCCGCGTCGGTCGTCGCGCCACCTGCGCCGCCGCTATCGATGCTGGTGGTACCGCCCGTGCCAAGCACGCCGGAATCCCTGTTGCCTCCGCCGCTGGAGCAGCCAACAAGAAATGGGGCCGCTGCCAGAAGCGCGAAAGCCAGGATTTGTATAGTCTGTTTGTTCATTGCTGGGCTCCTTTAGAGTGCCATAAGGACCTCGCTACCGTGTCACCTCGGCGCCGAAGGCCGAGGTGACGACAATCGGCGGGGGTGGCGTGCGGTCTTCACAGCGCAGGAGGAGTGGATTGGCCATAGTTATTCTTGCCCCAGCAAACGATGATGTCGTCACTCATCACGCCGCACGTATGCGCCCAGCCCGCGCTCACAGACGCGAAGGTACCTGCGGGCGGTGTGGCTTCGCCGTTGCTGTTGTCGCCCCAGCAGAGCACGGTGCTGTCGCTCCTCACCCCGCAGGTGTGGTAGTCGCCCGCGCTGACAGATGAGAAGGTACCAGCGGGCGGCGTGGATTGACCTAGGTAGTTGGCGCCCCAGCAGGCAACTGTGCCGTCGCTCCTCACTCCACATGTGTGGTTGCCTCCCGCACTGACGGAGGCGAAGCTACCCCCGGGGGGCGTGGCTTGGCCGTCGACGTTGAAGCCCCAGCACGCAATGCTCCCATCGTTCCGCAGGCCGCAACTGTGCATATTCCCTACGCTGTCCGAGGCGAAACAGCCTCCAGGTGGTGCAGATTGCCCGTCGCTGTTGTCGCCCCAGCAGGCCACGGTACCGTCGCTCTTGACTCCGCACGAGTGAGCGTTTCCTGAATCGACCAGGGCGAAGCTGCCGGCAGGCGGCGTCGCTTGGCCGAAGACGTTGAAGCCCCAGCACGCGACGGTGCCGTCGGTCCTCACCCCGCAGGTATGGTCAGAACCCGCGCCGATGGAGATAAAGGTGTCGCCAGGTGGCGTGGCTTGGCCATATTCGTCAAAACCCCAGCACGCGACCGTCCCATCAATCCACAATGCACAGGTGTGTCTCCCGCCAGCACTGACGGAGGCGAAGTCGCCATTTGGCGTCGACATCGGCGTTCTGCATGCGGTGACCACGCTGGACGCCAGTATCGCGATGCCAAGCAAACGCATCGCGGGAGTCGCTTCACCGTGTGGCACCATGAGGCTTGGTCTGATGTTCGCGCGATCCTTTGCCCCTGTCCAGCCGCATTCTCGCGTGAGGGGAGGAGCCAGCAGACAAATCGCCAGCGCCGGTGCGGGAGTACCTGCTGCGAGAAGGCGGGTTCCAGTGACGTTCGTCACACAGATCCATCAATGCGGCTTCTTTGAGAGCAATGCAATTTCCGGACAGGTGTATACTCTTGGCATGAAGCTCCTTCTCTCATTCGGGCTCTTGGTCGTCGTTTCGGGCGCAGTCGCGGGCGGCGGATGCAGCAATACAGGGACTGGGTTTTCAACCGATGCTGCAACATTGAGCGACAGTGCGTCTGGCAGGGGCGGAGTTTTCGCGGGCGGCGGATCGGGCGGGAGTGGCACGGCTGGGAATTCTGGGGCTGGCGGCGGCATTGCAGGTTCGGGCGGAACTGGCAGCGGCGGCGTTGCAACCGGCGGGGCAGGCAGCGGCGGCGTGGGCAACGGTGGGGCGAGAATGGGCGGCTCGGGTAGCGGAGGCTTGGGCGGTGGCGGTGCGGGTGGCAAGGTTGTGGGTGGGACAACTGCCAACGGGGGTTCCCCCATCGGAGGCTCCGGTCCAGACGGTGGTATCGGGTCGGGCGGAACTGGTGGGATTGTCTGTCCGGGTGTCACCCCGTGGCCAACGGGCTACACCCTGTGCCGAAGCCTGAGCGACTGCCCATCCACCTACTATTCCTGCAGGGAAAATCTTCCAACGACGGGATCGAGCTGTGGCCCGACATATTGTGTGAATCCGGCTCCACAGCATCAATGCACTGTGGATGCCGACTGTGGTTCAGGCAAAGTCTGCCTTTCGCAGCCCACCGACAATTGTTGCCCCCAGCCTAGCTATATTTGCGCACCTGCTTGCACGGCGACCTCCTGCCCGGCTGACCAGCGATGTGGCACGTCAGGCAAATGCGAGCCGACCCCATGCAGTGCTGGCTTTGTTTGTGCGTCCGGCACTCTCTGCGCGCCCACGCGCTCGGGTGCAGACAGCCACGGATGTGCCACGATGTCTTGCACTGAAGGCTATGCCTGTCCGAGCGATAGTCGCTGCCAAGCGGGTGCTGACAACTACCACGGATGTGTTCCAGTGCGTTGCACGGAAGGCTACACCTGCCCAAGCGACAAGCGTTGCCAAGCAGATGCTTCCAGTGCCGACAGCCACGGATGCGTGTTTGCCCCGTGCCCCGACGTTCCATGTCCGATCAACAATGAGTGCCAACCCAGCCAATACAACAGCGACGTTCACGGTTGCGCCCCCAAGACCTGCTCGACCGACAGCGATTGTGATTGCGGGGCGTGTATTCGCCTGGGCACGGGCCCGAAAGGGCAATGTGCGGGACAGCCCTATGTTTGTGTCTTCAATTCCACCGGCGGCGCGCAGGCCGCAGCCACGGGTGGCGCGGGTGGAATGGGCGGTGGCGGTATTGGGGGACGGGCAGACGCCGCGGCGGGCGGCGCGGGTGGTGGCGTGGGCACGAGCAGCACTGGCGGCCCCGACGCGTCCGCTGACAAATCGTCACCGATACCCCTCGACGCGGGCGGCGCGAATCCGAACCTAGATTCGCGAAACTGATCGCCGGGAGTTGGCTCCGGCCCGATACGCGGGTAAAGATGCAGGCATGGCGTTTGACGGGCCGCGCCTGCGGTGCGATCTGGTTTCAACCATCTTGCAAGAAGATGGTGTTAGATGCGTGGATGTCCACGATCCCAGGCGGCGTACCAGCTTCCGCCTCTTCGACTACGAGTATTCAGTCGCCCTCGCGTTTGATGGCCGGTCTCTGGCCAAGGTCATTCCCTGGGTGCGGCTTTCGACCGGGCTCGATCTGACGGCGGAGCAGCTCACGGCGTTCGCCGAACGTCTTGATCAGCTTGGCTTTCTTGAAGCAGACCAGGACAGGACACCGGGGGTCGCGCTGGAGATGACGCCGGCGCCGCCCATGCGCCCGGCTGACGAAGCCATCCAAGCTCCCCTGCCTGTCCCGTCGCAACCGGTGCCTGCGCAAACTCCCGGGGCGGTCGCCACGGAACTGGTGACGGTTGCTACGCCCGTGCCTGTCCCGTCACCTACGGTCGATACGCCCGCGTCGGTTGCGACGGAACCGATCGCGGTGGCGGCGGCCCCTCCGGTCCCGTTGCCAACCCCGACGGTGGCGGCTTCCGTTCCAGTTCCGGAAACACCCACGGCGGGTGAGAGCGAAGTGCCAGCATCACCCTCTGCGCCGCCAGAGGAGCCTTCCGCGACGGAATCGCGCCCGGCGCCGGCGGAGCCAGTTCTCGCCGAGGCAGAAATGGCAGCGACGGAGGAGGCCTCGGCAGACTTTGCCGCTGAGCCGTCCGCCGCCGTGGTCAGCGCATCGCCAGATCGTTCGTCGCAGGCCGAGCCCATGCTGCCTGTCGGAGAGGCCACGCCCACACCGGTCGAGGCGTCTCCTGCGGCCGGAACGCCGTCGCCTGCGCCGGTTTTGCCCGAGACGCGACCGGTGGAGGTGCCGGAGCAGGCGCCGTCGCCGTCACCGGTTCCGCCCGAGACGCGACCGGTGGAGGAGCCGGAGCAGGCGCCGTCGCCGGTGCCGTCCCCGGCAAAGACGTTGCCCCCGCTGCCAGAGCTACGGCCGCAGAGCCGCATGTCCGACGGCGAGGCTATCGACAACACCAGCCGGCCGTATCCCGTCTCAGGCGGGACACGTATGTTGACGCCGGGGCCTCGCCGGCTCGTGACACCGCCGCCGGTTCCGACGCCCCCTCCGCTGGTCACGCCGGCACCTGCGCGGTCCGCGGCGGTGCGGAGCGGCCCATGGATTCTGTACGCCATGCTCGGCATCCTGGCGGCCTTGGTCGTGGGTGTGCTGGTGGTGCCTGTGGTGCTGGGCCCCCACCCACCCACAGCCGCGCGCGCGCGGGTTCTGGTCGCCAGCCCTGGCGCAGTTCTGCGCTGGTTCGACAGCAGCGCGCCGGTGGAGGCAGTGCCCAGCCAGGTCCTGAATTTCCCCGCCGGCGGCAAGGTCATTCGGCTCGCATCCCCGGGGATCTCGCTGCGGCCCGGTGATGTGGTGGCCGCGACCGACGCGGCCCGGGGGGCGCTGGCCGATCTGGCCCGGCAGCAAGAGCGCCTGGCGCGCTTTGAGAAACTCGCCGAGGGTGTGCGAGACACAGGCGACGAGAAGCGGTCGAGTGCGGCCCGGGCCAAGCTGCAGGTCAGCGCTGGCCTGGTCGAGCAGGCGCAGGCGGCCCTGTCCCGCGTGGCGGTTGTGGCCCAAGCAGCGGGTCAAGTCGAGGCAACCTTGGCCATCCTGGGTCGGACCGTGCAGGCTGGCGCGCTGGCGTTGCGCGTGCGCCCGGCGGGCTGGCGCGCCAGTTTCGAGCTGCCGCGGGCGCTGGCCGCACGCTTTCGCAAGCAGGGTTGGTGCGGGGCCGAGATCGAAGGGCGGCCGGTTACGTGCAACCTTGCTTCCGACGCTGGCGACGAAACTCGCGTGGTCATCGAACTGGCACCCGAAGCGGCGACGGCGCCCGGCCAGACGGTGCGCCTGGCGCGCGCGCGTTTTGCGGAAGCGTTCCTGGTGCCGACCTCGGCTCTGGCGCGCGTGGGCAATGCTGACCGCGTCTTGCTGGTGGCGCCGACCGGCCGGGCCGAAGTGCGCAGTGTGACGGTAGCGGACCGAACCGCGGCCGATGCCGTCATCACCCAAGGCTTGGATGCCGGCGACGCCGTTATCATCGAGACTTCGCAACCCGTAGGGGCAGGGGCGCGGGTGCGGATTGTGGGGGCGATGCACGAATAGCCAATCCACCCAGATGGCCAAGACGTGCTAGGTTCTGGGCATGTTCAAGGGAGTCATCACGGCACTGGTCACACCATTTCGCGGCGACGCCGTCGACGAGGAGGCCCTGCGTCGCCTGGTCGACGAGCAGATCCGCGCGGGCATCGACGGATTCGTACCGGTGGGAACCACTGGCGAGTCGCCCACGGTCTCGGTGGAGGAACACATCCGCATCATCAAGATCGTGGTGGAAGAAACCCGCAAGCGCGTGCCGGTCATCGCCGGCACGGGCGCCAACTCGACCCGCGAGGCCATCGAGCTGACGCGCGAGGCGCGCGCGGTGGGCGCGGACGGTACTTTGCAGGTCACGCCCTACTACAACCGGCCCACCCAGGATGGGCTTTTCCGTCACTTCAAGGCGGTGGCCGATGCGGCCGAGCTGCCTATCGTGGTCTACAACGTGCCCGGGCGCACGGGGTGTGACCTTCTGCCCGAGACCATGGCGCGGCTGTGCGAGGTGCCGCTGGTGGTGGGCATCAAGGAGGCCACCGGTTCGGCCCAGCGGGCCGCGCAGATCATCGCACGGGTGGGCGACCGCATGGTCGTCCTGTCGGGTGATGATGCGACGGCCTTTCCCCTGTATGCGCTGGGCGCGCAGGGCTGCATTTCGGTCGTGTCCAATGTGGCGCCGGCTGACATGGCGGCTATGTGGGACGCAGCCGCCGCGGGCAACTGGCAGAAGGCGCGCGAGCTGCACTACCGTGTGTTTCCGCTTTCGGAGGGACTGTTCATCGAGGCCAATCCCATTCCGGTGAAAGCCGCACTGGCCATGATGGGCAAGATCACTGACGAGATTCGGGCGCCGCTCTACCCGATGGCGGGAGCCAATCGCGAGAAGGTGCACAAGATTCTCGCTGACCTCAAGCTCATCTGACGGGGAAGTCATGGCCGAGCCCGTGCGTATTGCTGTATTCGGCGCCGCTGGCAAGGTGGGGGGTGCCATCCTGCGCGCGATTGCCGAGGCCCCAGGCGCCGCTCTGGTGGCCGCGGTCGAGCGCCCCGATCTTCCATCGCTGGGCGCGGATGCGAGCCTGCTAGCGGGATTGCCCGAAAGCGGGGTGTGCTTGCAGGCGGATCGGCCCAGCCGGGGCGCAGCCGACGTGTGGATCGATTTTTCCGCTCCCGGCGCCGCCGTGGCCAATTCCATCGCGGCCGCCCAGGCCGGCGCCGCCATAGTGATCGGCACCACCGGCCTATCAGCCCAGGACAAGGAAGCGATAGCTTCGCAGGCGAGGAAGATCCCGATCGTGTTGGCGCCCAATATGTCGGTGGGCATGAACGTGATGCTGCGCTTGGTGGCGGAAGCGGCCCGTGCCCTGGGCCCTGGCTACGACATCGAGATAGTCGAAGCGCACCACCGCGCCAAGCGCGACGCCCCGTCGGGAACGGCCTTGCGTCTGGCCGAAGCAGTGGCCGCAGCCAGCGGCCGCGACCTGGGCAAGAGCGCGCGCTTCGCGCGGCACGGCGAGATTGGGCCGCGTACCTCCGACGAGATTGGCATCCAAACTATCCGCGGCGGCGACGTGTTCGGCGACCACACCGTGTTTTTCCTCGGGCAAGGGGACCGCATCGAGATCACCCACCGGGCCTCCTCGCGCGAAACCTTTGCCCGCGGCGCGGTTTGCGCAGCCCTTTGGCTGCACGGCCGCACCCCCGGCCTTTTCGACATGCGCGACGTGCTGGGACTGAAGTAGCAGCTGTCACAAGCGCGGCTTCTTCATTGCTGAAGAAGATTTCAATTCTCTCGCTTCTGGGCGACAATCGTGGCCTATGGCGCGGTCCCCATCTCAGCCCGAAGAAAGTTCGTTGCAAGACGCAGAGAATCCGCGCGCAGCCATGCTGGATTCGCTTCCCCCCGAGGAGGTGGTCAAGCTGCTGCTGGAGGACGAAAACAACGCCGTCAAGGCGGTGCGGGCGCGGGCCGCGGCGCTGGCTGCGGCGGCGCAGTTGATGGCGGAGAAACTCGCGGCGGGTGGACGCCTGGTCTACGTGGGCGTGGGCACGGCCGGCCGGCTGGGCGCCCTGGAAGCGGCCGAGTGCGTGCCGGCCTTTGGCCTGCCGCAGTCGCTGGTGGTGTCGATCATCGCGGGTGGCCCGCATGCCCTGGCCCGCGTGGCCGAGGCGGCCCAGGACAATCCGCGGGAAGCTGACCAGCGCATGCGGCGGGCGGCGGTGGGGCCGCAGGACGTGGTTTGCGCCATTGCCGACACCGAGATATCGCCGTTTCTGAAGGCCGCGCTGGACTACGCGCGTTTCCGGCGCGCGGCTGTCATTTTGCTTACCTGCGCGGGGCCAAGCCCTGCCGCCGAGCCCCTGGCTGACGTGGTGATCGATCTGGCCCCAGGGCCCGAGATGATCGCGGGCTGCACACGGCTGAAAGCCGCGACTGCCATCAAGCTGGTGCTGGAGGCGGTCTCCAGTACCGCTTTCGTGCGTCTGGGCAAGACCTACGGTGGTCTGATGGTGGATGTGCGGCCGACCACGCCGCGCGGCTGGCAGCGTGCCACCCAGGTGGTGAGCAGACTGACCAACCTGCCGGACGAGGAGGCGGTCAAGCTGATCAAGAAGGCGGGCGGCCGGGCCAAGGTCGCGTTGGTCATGCATCATGCGCGGGTGAACGCCGCGCGCGCCAAGGAACTGCTCATTTCACAAAAGGGCTTGCTGCGCGCGATCATCGGTGACGTTGACGTGTGATGGTCACGCGCGCAATTCCGGATCGTTGCGAGCGAGCATACCATCGACCGCGCTGTCCCATTGCGGCGTGCTGCTGCCAAGAGTCCGGACGCCGCTTGGCCAGATATTCGGCGTTGCACTTCGTGTGCAAACGTTTCCCCGAGGTTTGTACTTGAAGTGCAACAGCAGGTGAGCGGCCACGAGGATCGCACCAGAAATCCTGACGTTTCTGTGCGAGTCGCGCTGGCACGAGGCTTGCTGATGTGCCTGGCGGCTGCGGCAAATCCTCGCCACTGGCCAACCACAGACGACCTTGACACAGGGAAAGCCATGCGACGAAACATCTCGACAGTTGTGATAGCTTCGCGGCGCCCGCTCTTCAGGTTGGGCAAACGGGAGTCTTGAAATGTCAGCATCGTGGCTACGCGCTTTTGGCTTGATCGTCATCTCAGCTTGGCTCGCCGTCGGTTGTTCCGCGAAGAAGATCGAGGTTGGCGGTCCATGCACCCTGAACAGCGATTGCGACCAGGGTCTGGTGTGCACTTGGGGCAAGTGCCACCAGGCGTGCCACACATCGGTGGACTGCCCAGCCGGGCAGAGCTGTGTGCAGACCAATTCCGGACCGATTTGCCAGCTTCCCGTCGAGGCCAATTGCAAGAACACGTCATGTAGCGGCGGTTTGGTATGCGCGAACGACTTGCGCTGTCGGAGCACCTGTCCGTCAGACCCTTACTGCACCACCGGGCAAGTCTGCGTAGGCGGCGTCTGCGCCGACCCTGGAGATCTTGAAGTGAGCGGCCAGCTCCCGCAGAGGAATCCCAATCTCGCCACGGACGGTGGCCAGGGTAACTGCAGTGAGTCCACGAAGGGCACGGTCGGTGCCTCGTGCTTGCTGGTCAGCGACTGTAACCAGTCCCTGGCGTGCAGCATGAGCAGGTGCCACGACGCCTGCCAGGCAACCGCGGACTGCCCAGCGGGAGAGAGCTGCGTGAAGATAAATGGCACGACGGTCTGCCAGTTGCCCGACGAGTCCGACTGCACGCGAGCCACGTGCAGCGGCGCATTCGTGTGCGCATCTGACCTGCGCTGCCGAACGACCTGTCTGTCCGCCCTGGACTGCAGCAGCGGGCAAGTCTGCGTGAGCGGGGTGTGCGCCGACCCCATCGACTTGGAGGTAAGTGGCCAGCTTCCGCAAAAGGGTCGCAGCCTGGCCACGGACGGCGGCGCGGCCGCGCCGGCGCGCGACGGCGGTGGATTGAAGGATTGAAATGTCACTGTCGTACCCACGCGTCTTTGGCGTAATCGTAGTTTCAGTTTGGCTCGCCGGCGGTTGCTCCGAGAAGAAGATCGACGTGGGCGGCTCGTGTGTGCTCAACAGTGACTGCAACCAGGGTCTGGTGTGCAGCTGGGGCAAGTGTCACGAACCGTGCCACAAATCGGTGGACTGCCCGGCGGGGCAGAGCTGTGTGCAGACCAATTCCGGACCGGTGTGCCAGCTCCCCGCCGAAGCCGATTGCAGGAAAGCGGCATGCAGCGGCGCTCTGGTTTGCGCGTCTGACTTGCAATGTCGGAGCGGCTGCGTGACCGCCGCAGACTGCACCAATGGGCAGCTCTGCGTGGGCAATGTCTGTGCCGACCCTGGCGATCTTGAACTAAACGGCCAGCTTCCGCAGAAGAGTACCAGCCTGGTCGGGGACGGCGGCGCGGACGGCGGTGGCCAGGGCAACTGCAGTCAGCCGAACCGGGGCACGGTCGGTGCCTCGTGCGTACTCATCAGCGACTGCAACCAGTCCCTGGCGTGCATCATGAGCAAATGCCACGGCGGTTGCCAGACGACGGCGGACTGCCCAGCGGGAGAGAGCTGCGTGAAGATAAATGGCACGACGGTCTGCCAGTTGCCAGCGGAGGCTGACTGCACGCGAACGATGTGCAGCGGCGCATTTGTGTGCGCGTCTGACCTGCGCTGTCGCAGCACTTGTCTGTCCGCCACCGACTGCACCGGCGGGCAAGTCTGCGTGGGTGGGGTCTGCGCCGACCCCGTCGAGTTGGATGTGACGGGCGTTCTGCCACAGAAGGGCCCCAGCCTGGCGCTGGATGGCGGCGCGGCCATGCCAGTGCGAGACGCCGGCGGGCGCGGCAGTGGGCCTGACCTGGCAGCCAGCGCCGCGGACTCGGGCAGCAACGGCGCCGATGTGCCAGTTGGTCTCCCGGATGGCGGTCTCGGCGATGGAAGTGGCGGCGCTGGCGACAGCGGTGAGGCCAGGGCGCCAGATGCGCCCAGTGCTCAGCCGGACGTTTCCGCGGGCGGCACGTCCGGCTCTGGAGGCGCGACCGGCACTGGAGGCGCGACCGGCTCTGGAAATGGCGACGCTGGTAGGCCAGACACCCCTGCCTCTCAGCCGGATGCTCCTATGGGTGGCATTTCGGCTAAAGGAGGCACGACAAGCACCGGCGGTGCGGGAACTGGTGGCGCGGCGACTGGAGGGACGAGCACGAGCGGCGGAACGACCAGTGCCGGTGGGATCACGACAGCAGGTGGAACGATCGCTAGCGGCGGAACGACCAGCGCCGGTGGGAACACGACAGCGGGCGGGACGACGACGAGCGGCGGTACGACCAGTGCCGGTGGAACTACGACAGCAGGCGGGTCGATCTCGATCGGTGGCGCGACGGTTGCGGGCGGCGGCAGCACTGGAACCGGCGGCAGCAGCCCCGGTGGATTGCCTTGCGACATATTGAACTCGGCCGGCCAAGAGTGCGTTTCGGCGCATAGCACGGTGCGAGTTATTGTCTCCGGCTACAGCGGGCCTCTTTACCAGCTCTGCCTAGGAACTGCGAATCCCGGGCCGAGCTCTTGCCAGGGAACGACCCAGGACATTGGCTCCAAGGCGGGCTACGCCGACTCCGCCGCGCAAGACACGTTCTGCTCCGCCGGGACATGCACCATGACGAAGATTTACGACCAGTCCGGACAGGGGAATGACCTTGAACCCTCGCCCAGGGGCGGCTTCAAAACGACTCCCGACAACCCGGCAAAGGCCGGGGCTCTCCCGCTAACGATCAATGGCCTTTCGGCCTACGGCATCCTCATCAAAGCCGGTATTGGCTATCGCACCGGCTGCTCTGGCTGCAATATCAAGACGGGGAACGGGATGGCCACAGGCGACCAGCCTCAGACCATATACATGGTAACCAGCCAGAATGATCTGGTCGATTCGTGCTGCTTCGACTACGGCAACGCCGAAACTGACTCCAATGACGACGGCAACGGCACCATGGAGGCGGTTAACTTTGGGGCGGGCGTCGTTTGGGGCACCGGCAATGGTGGGAAACCCGGCCCGTGGGTCATGGCAGATCTCGAGAACGGCCTATATGCCGGCTGGGAAGGCGGGCAATGGTCGAATATTTCGACCAATCAGCCCCTGAAATTCGACTTCGTCACGGCCATCGTCCTCGGCGACACGCAGGACAAGAACAGCGGGAAGGGCCGCTTTGCGCTCTACGGCGCCGATGCGACCGGCGCCGATGCGACGTACGGCAAGCTGACGACCATGTACGACGGAATTCGCCCCGAGAAGAATGGCTACGTGCCCATGCAGAAACAGGGATCCCTCATCCTCGGAACCGGCGGGGACAACAGCAACGGCGATGGAGGACAGTTCTACGAGGGTGCCGTGGCGACCGGCCCAGTGGCGACGAAGGCGACCCTTGACGCCCTTCAGGCTGCCATCGTCGCTACGAAGTACGGGCAGTAAGAGGCCTGTCGATGTCGTGAGGGTTGCGGCCCGTACAAGAGTGTCCGTCCGCCAGTCCGGCCCCCGGTGAGCGCCCACACTGGCACGCAGGCGGGGCAGATAGCGCCGCACCGGGGTTGACCTCGACGGCACGGCGCTGTTGACCCGGATCTGGAGAGGGGCAAGGCACCGATCATGTCAGCGCGGGCCCAAGCGTGCCGTCTTCGCCGCAACGTCGACGACGAGTAGCCCAGCTGCGCGCGAGGGCCTTCGATACAATCCCGCACGCGACTGCGACGGCACGGGAATCATGGAGGGATTTGCGATATCGGCAGGCTGGCTTGCTGACCGATGCATTCATTGCAGGACATCGCTCGGTTCGCTGCAAGACGCTCTTCCCGCGCCTCGCTTCGGGCCGCCGCCAGTTCGGCGGGCAGGTCGGCGGCCGTGCCTACGCCTCGCACGGAACCTCGGATTCGGTGATGACCTACGATGGCGCGGGCGCCGACGGGGGAGTGGGCGGGGGAGTGGGGTTGTGCCAGAACTTTGCCGAGGTCAACGGCTGCACCTGGGTGACTCCTACAAAGGTTACGAGTGGCGATCACGTCTGTACCAACTTCGCGGGCTGCGTGACAGGGTATCCGGTGGAATTTTGCTCATTCGCCGGTGTTCACACTCCTGACCCGACCGATTCAGGCCAGCCGACGAGCTGGGAATATCAGAACGTCTGGAACTTCTTCAGCCAGTTCTGAGAACTCGGGCTTGCCGGGATCGTCCGGCGCGGGCTGCGCGAGTTGGGGTTCGACGCCAGCGCGCGTCTGGGCGCGGGATTTTTCGCGGCGCGGGCCATAGACGGCTCATACGGTGATAAGATAGCGGCCGCATGCGCTGCCGGGTTTGTCTTGCCGCACTCGCGCTCAGCTTGAGCGCTGCGCCGGCGTGGGCGGTGGACGAGGTCATCACCGACGTTAGGGTCCTGAACGCGGTTCGTACCGACGAAGAAACCGTCCGCTCCATTGCTGGTCTTTCCATCGGCCAGCTCTTGAAGCCGGATACGCTGGACATCGTGCGCGAGCGTCTGCACACCTCCGGCTTGTTTGCTGACGTGAATGTCTATTGGGAGCCGCACCAGGACGGCGTGCGCGTCAACATCGTGGTGAAGGAGAAATTCCCCTGGGCGCCGCTGCCCACCTTCTCCTATTCGCCGGGAAATATATCGGGCGGGCTGGTCGTCGGCCACGGCAACCTCTTCGGCAGAGGCAAGCGTGGGGTGATCGGGGGGCGCATCTCCAACGTCGATTCCGGTGCCCTGGCGGCCTACGAGGACCCAGCGGTCTGGGGATCGTGGATCTTCTTCACTATCAAGGGGAAGTTCCAGATGCAGATCATTCCCGAATACAGCAACGACTACGCCAACCACCCCGACATGCCGCTAGAGCCTATGCGCAACACCACGCTGCGCTCCTACGGCGGCGAGATCAACGCGGGGGTAGCCTGGTTTCGCAAAGTGCGCACCTCGGTTGGTTGGATCCTTGATCAGAACGATGTGCTCAAGCATTCAGAAAGCAACTACCTGCTCTCGCATTTTGCCAACAGCTCCCTGCAAGGAATGGTCATCGGTCCGCAGGCGGCCGCGGTCAGCGCACGGCGGGGCGCCGCCACCGCCAATGTGACCTTCGATTTTCGCGCCCGCCAGCACGCGGTCATGTATGGCAATGCGCTGGGTTTTTCCCTGGAGGTTGGGGGCACCCGATGGGGCAGCGACGGCAAGACGGACTACTGGAAGGCCAGCGTCGGGTATGAGCACGGCATTCGCTTCTTTCGTCGCCACAACTTGATCGTGCGCGCGGGTGGCATCACGGGCGACAATCTGCCGCTGTGGGCGGAGAATTCGGCCGGCGGCACCAATCTACGCGGGTATCTCTATCGGCAGTTCCAGGGCGACACGCACCTGCGCACCCAGGTCGAGTACCACTTCCCGCTCTTTTCCCTGTGGGGCCTCGACGTTCGCGGTTTGGTCTTTGATGACGCCGCGGCCATCTGGTATCGGAATCTGCCAAACCAGATCGGCGATAGCTATGAAATCCGAACCGACGGTCGCCAGTTTCTGCCCCCCAGCTTGCTCCACCAGGGTTTCCAGGTCGAGCAGGACTTGCACAGCTCGGCCGGCGCGGGCCTGCGCTTTTACCTGCGGAGCGTGGCTATACCACTGGTGGGCGTGGACGTGGGCAACGGCCTGGGCACTAAGGATGTGCGCATGATCCTGATTCTGGGTGTGTAGCTTGCGGGTGAGAAATCCGTCGAAACACCCCCCCGGACTTTTTCTGCTGTTCGGGGTCGAGATGTGGGAGCGCTTCTCCTACTACGGGATGCGGGCGTTTCTGGTGTTGTTCCTAGTCAGCACGGCGGGCGGATTCGGTTGGTCCAAGCAGGAGGCCTCCAATCTCTACGGCTGGTACATCGGCCTGGTGTACCTGACTCCGCTTTTCGGCGGCTACCTGGCTGACCGGTTCTTGGGCACCCACCGCTGCATCATCATTGGCAGCATCGTGATCGCCTCAGGCCACTTCTGCCTGGCGGTGCCCAGTCGGCCGACCTTCTTCCTCGGGCTGGGGCTCATCATCCTGGGAACGGGGTTTTTCAAGTCCAACATCTCCACCATGGTGGGCCAGCTCTACCAACCCGGCGATCGGCGTCGCGACCCGGGGTTCACCATCTTCTATATGGGGATCAACACCGGAGCGGCGGTGGGGCCCATCATCTGCGGCTATCTAGCCGAGAGCAAACGCTTTGGCTGGCATTGGGGCTTCGGCGCGGCCGGGGTGGGCATGGTGGCGGGCCTCATAACCTACCTGCTTTTCAAACAACGCTATCTGCCCGGCATCGGCGACGTGCCTGCCGGCCGGGCCATTTCCCGGGCGGATCACGTCCGTCAGCCACTGTCATCTGACGACTGGCGGGGCATTGCCGCCATCGCCATTTTGGCTTTCTTCAACATTTTCTTCTGGGTTGCTTTCGAGCAGGCGGGCTCGTCCATGAACTTCTTTGCCAAGGAACGGACCGAGTTGCAGTTCCTCGGCATCGACTTCCTCGCTCCCTATTTTCAGTCCGTGAATCCGGTTGCCATCATCGTGCTGGCGCCGGTGTTTGCTTGGATGTGGGGCCGGCTGGCGGCGCGCGGTCGCGAGCCGAGCACGCCGGTCAAGTTCGCCACCGGCCTGTTACTGATGAGCGCTAGCTTCGCCATCATGGTGGTGGCCGCGCGCTTGTCCGACGCGGGTGCTCGGGTGAGCCCACTGTGGTTGATCGCGACCTACGTGTTGCAGACCTGCGGCGAGCTGTGCCTGTCGCCGGTCGGCTTGTCCATGGTGACCAAGCTGGCGCCCGCGCGCTTCGCTTCGCTGATGATGGGCATCTGGTTTTTGGCCTTCTTCGTGTCCGATCGCTGCTCCGGCATCCTGGCGGGCCTGGTCGAGCAGTTCGAGCGCGGCGAGGTGTTTCACATTCTGGGCGGCCAGGCAGACTTCTTCCTCATGTTCGTAGTCGTCACATTGCTTGCCGGCGCGGCGCTGTTCGCGCTTTCCCGCCCGGTCAAGCGGCTGATGCGCGGAAGGGCTTAGCGTGGCCCTTTTGCGGTAGACTGCGTCCGGGTCATGAAGCCACGGTTCCCGCAAACCCGCATCGAAATGGTGACGGACTGCCTGCACGGGGTCGAAGTGAAAGATCCCTACCGCTGGCTGGAAGATACTGTGACGCCCGAGGTGAGGGAATGGACCGCGCAGCAAACGCGCCTCTTGCGCGAAACCCTCGACGGCGCGCCGAACCGCGCGTGGCTTGAACGACGGCTGTGGCAGATCATGGAAAGGGGAAGCCTGGGCGTCCCCATCTCCACAAGACGGTGCAAAGGCCAAGGCTTCAGCCTCTTCTTCACCGAGCAGGCCGGGCGACAGAACCAACCGGTGCTCTGCCTGCGCGAACCGGGGGATGGCCAGAGCCGACCGCTCCTCGATCCAAACCAACTCGCTGCCGACGGGCACATCGCACTTGACTGGTGGTTTCCGTCCCAAGACGGCGCCTTCGTCGCGTACGGTGTTTCGCAGGCGGGCGACGAGGATTCGACCCTTCACATTCTGGAGGTCGCCACCGGCCGCGTGCTTCCCGAGGCGATTGCACACACGGGGTTCTGTTCGCTGGCCTGGCTTTCGACAAGCGAGGGATTCTACTACACCCGCTTCCCTCGGCCTGGCAGCGTTCCCGCCGGGGAGGAACACTACCACCGCCACGTCTTCTTTCACAAACTGGGAACCGATGCAAAGGACGATCCGCGAGTCTTTGGCCAAGGCGTGGGCTGGTCCGCCTGGCCCGTGGTCATGCTCTCGCTCGACGATCGATTCCTGGTGGTTGAGGTGTTGGACGGCCCCATGCGCACCGACGTGTTCGTCGTGGACACGCATGCGCCGCAGCCCGCCCGCCCGGTTCCGGCGGTTGCGGGGCACGCTGCGAACTTCACCGTGGTCGGGGCCGGGAAGGATTGCATCTATGTGGTCTCGAAAGAGGATGCGCCCCGCGGCAGTTTGATGGCTTTCGATCCGCGCGCGCCTAGCCGCGAAGGCTGGCGGGTGATCCTTCCGGAATGCGAGGACGTGCTCGAGTCCGCGGTGATCGCTCGCGACAGGATCGTGGCGCTTTACCAAAGTGACGCGGTTTCGGTCTTGCGCAGTTTTTCCAGCGAAGGAAAGCCCGCAGGTGATTTGTCCTTGCCGGGGCCCGGCACCGTGTCTGGCCTGTCGGGCCATCCCGAGCAAACCGACGTCTTCTTCGCCTTCACGTCGTTTCTGGTTCCCTGCGTGGTCTTTCGCCACGACACGATCTCGGGGCAAACCACGGTCTGGAAGGAAGTCGCGTCCCCGATCGATCCAGGCGCTTTCACCGTCAGACAGGTTCGTTACCGCTCAAGGGATGGCACTCTTATCCCTATGTTTCTGGTCCACCGCAAGGACCTCGCTCCGCATGGGCAGAATCCCACGCTGCTGTACGGATACGGCGGGTTCAACATCAGCCTGTCGCCCTGGTTCGCTCCCCTGGCCATTCCCTTCATCGAACGCGGGGGCGTATTCGCGGTGGCCAACCTGCGCGGCGGTAGCGAGTACGGTGAACAATGGCATTGCGCTGGTGTTCTTGAGAAGAAGCAGAACGTGTTCGACGACTTCATTGCCGCCGCGGAATACCTGGTTCAGACGAACGTGACCTCGCGGGACCACCTGGCCATCTCCGGCCGCTCCAATGGCGGGTTGCTCGTCGCAGCGGTGCTCACCCAGCGGCCCGATCTTTTCCGCGCCGCCATTTGCGGCGTGCCTCTCACCGATATGGTTCGCTATCATCTGTTCGGCGGGGCGCGGTTGTGGTCCCCGGAATACGGCTGCTGCGAGAACCCCGCGCATTTCCCCTGGCTCTACGCCTACTCGCCCTACCATCGGGTGAAGGATGGCACCGCCTATCCCGCCACATTGATCTTCGCTTCCGAGACCGACGGCCGGGCGGACCCCCTGCACGCACGCAAGATGGCGGCTCGCTTGCAGGCCGCCACCTCCGGCCCAGGTACCATCCTTCTGCGCGTCGAAGTCGACGGTGGCCATGGCGCGGGCAAACCCACCAGCCGCTTGCTTGACCAACACCTGGATGAACTGATGTTTCTGTTCGATCAGCTCGGGATGGGGGAGATCTCCCCATCGAACGAGAAAGCGGGCGGGCCTGCATGACTGACCCCGATCCAACCCCAACCACGCTGGCTTCGGGTCTCGCGTTTGTGGACATTCGCCTTGGCACCGGGACTCTGGCGGAAGCCGGGGACCGGTGCGCGGTTCACTACACGGGATGGCTGGGTGGAGGTGAAGAAAGGTTCGACAGCTCGCGGGAACGGGCCGAGCCATTCGTTTTCCGGCTACGCAAGGGCGGGGTGATTGACGGATGGGTCGAGGGCATCCCCGGCATGCGCGTGGGTGGTGTGCGCCGCCTGGTCGTGCCTTCTCGCCTGGCCTACGGCGAAGAGGGAAGGGACGGCGTGATCCCCCCTGGGGCAGAGTTGACGTTTGAGATCGAGCTCTTGGACGTCGCAAAGTGCAATCCCGAAGATCATCTTCTGCTCGCGCCCCAAACGCGTGTGCGATGGCAGGGGAGCACAATTGAGATCTATGTTCCGAGCGCACCAAGAACGGTGGAGACCACGGACGTGGAGGTCCTGCAGGTGCTGCACCACTTCTCCACGCCCAGCCGGCGGGGCGATGTGGTGGCCCAGTTTCCGGATTTGCCAGGCGAAAGCGTCGAGACCGTGGTGGACGAACTGGAGGAGGCCAACATCCTCGTGGCCCGGCCCGCGCAAGAGCCGGTGCCCGCCAGGGAAACACCTGGTGTGCCCCAGGTGTCGTCCGATTCGTGCAAGACGCGTCTGCTTTTCGTCCTGCCTCCCAATCTCAACGACTATGGGCAATTGGACGTTCCTGGCGCGTTGCTTTTTCTGGCTTCGCTAGCCGAGCAGGGTGGATATGCGACGGACTTTCTCCTCGCCTGTCCATCGACCAACACCCAGCCGTCGCTGACGCGCGCGTTTGCGGGTCCCAGTCGCGAGCGATTGCCGATGATATTGTTTCTCGACAGTTTCGCCGACGAGCTTCTCCAGCGAATCGCGGCTATCCGCGCGCGAGGTGAACAACCCATCCTCGCTCTCTCCTGCTTTTCGTCAGCCCTCTACGCCTCGTGCATGATTCTGGGAGCGCTGGTGCGAAATCGCTTCCCCAACCTGCCCATCCTAACCGGCGGCTACCATCCCACCGTCGATCCGGTGTCGATGAACGCCGTCGTCGGAAGCCAAATGGGCGTCTTGCAGGACGATCAAAAATGGCGTCCAGTTGCGGGCGAGCTGTTCCAGGCGTTGGACGAGGCCACCGCGCACATCACGGAAGGTGGGGATTTCGTCTTCGACTACGTGTTCGAGGGTCGCGCCGACCATTCGTTTTTGCCGGTGGTCGATGAGATCGTGCGCAGGGGGAAGCGGCCCGACCGCCCCAGCGTCCTTAGACCCGCACCCATGACCGATGGGGAAATCTTGGCCTTCCGCTACCATCCGAATGTCCTGTCACGCCTGGCCAGCGAGCGAGCCTCCCTCGCAACCGGCCCGATGCGTCCCTTCTCCCTATGCTTCAGTCTTGGCTGTCCGTTTGCCTGCTCTTTTTGTATTAACAGCAAGACCCACGAGCGCTGGCAGGGCATGGACCCTCGGCACGCCGTCGAAACCTTGGAGTACTTGCATCGCTCGTGTGGCATTAATCGTTTCTCGCTGCTCGACGCCACCTTCGCTGCCCAGAAGGGATGGCGACAGTCCTTCTATACAAGCCTGGGCGAAAAGGATTGGATTGAAGACATCCACATCGACACGGAAAGCTCGGTTATGACCTGGGAGATGGAGAATCTCGACGTGCTTGACCGGTTGAGCATGACGGTGCAGATCGGTCTCGAATCCTGCTCGCCCCAGATGCTTCTGTGCATGGAGAAGACCAAGAAGCCCGAACAATACCTGGCGCGTTTGAAGATCCTGATCGAGACCCTGGCACCGCGGGTTGATCAATTGCATCTCATGATGATTTTTGGTTTTCCTGGAGAAACCAAGCAGACGCTCAAAGAAACCCTCGCCTACCTCTTGGACGAATGCCGGGTGCTTTCCTACGGCAACGTGGAGATCTGCCCGCAACTCTATTTGCCCCTGGTCGGGACGCAGGCGTTTCAGCAAACCGATGAGTTTGCGGCACGCTTCGGGTACAGGCCCACCCTGGGTGAGTGGTGGAACCGGGATGCCTCCGATAGATTCCGGGGCTTCCGTCCCAGTCACACGCTTTCGGCTGACACTTGCCTGCGGCTCATGGACATCCTGGACACCTATTTCCGGGGCGCCCGGGAAGACGGTGCCGACGAGGAACGCGTCATGGACAAGGAACGGAACGTGTGCGGGACCGTGAATCGTTCGAAACTCGAGCAGCGCCAGGTGCGCGCCGCTCTTTGGCACATCCTCGACGAGCAGGACCCAGCCAGTTCAAGGTGAACGCGTCAGGCGGGCATCCACAAACTGGAAGCCGCGGCCCGTGGGTAGTAGGGTCAGGCCGTGAACAAGACCCGTGTCATCATTCTCTTTGGTGGCCGATCGGCAGAACACGAAGTGTCGCTGCTGTCGGCGCGCAATGTTTTCGTCGCGCTCGACCGCGATCGCTTCGAACCCGTGCTGATCGGCATCGACAAGCGGGGCCGCTGGCGGCCCGAGGCAGAACAGACCCTGCTGGGCGCCACGGGTGATCCGCGCACCCTCAGCTTGAAGGCGGTGGGGAGCGCGCTGGAAGTGCCGGTCTACCCCGACAGCGGCGGGGTGGTGAGCACGCCGCGTGCCTTGCTTCGCCACGACGATGTGGTGTTCCCGGTTTTGCACGGAACCTACGGGGAGGACGGAACCGTGCAAGGCCTGTTGGAGTTGGCGGACATCGCCTACGTCGGGCCGGGCACGCTGGGCTCGGCCATCGGCATGGACAAGGACGTGGCCAAGCGCTTGCTGGCGCAGGCTGGGATCCTGGTCGTGCCCTGGCGATTGGTCAGCACGCGCGAATTCTCGCGCGAGCGCGCGGCTGCGCTGGCGCGCGCCGCGGAGCTTGGCTTCCCGGTGTTCGTCAAACCGGCCAACGCTGGGTCCTCGGTCGGGGTCAGCAAGGTCACCTCCGCGGCCGAGTTGGAACCGGCGCTGCGCGCGGCGCTGGGGTTCGACAGCAAGGTCTTGGTGGAGGCGGCGGTCAATGCCCGCGAGATCGAGTGCGCGGTACTGGGCAACGACGATCCGCAAGCTTCCGTGCCGGCGGAGATAGTGGTTCATCACAAGGACGGCTTCTATTCCTATGATGCCAAGTACGTGGATGCGGACGGCGCCGACGCCAAGATCCCGGCTGATCTCCCCCCTGAACTGACCGAGCGGGTGCGCAAACTGGCAGTGGAGACGTTCCGTTGCCTGGAGTTGGCAGGAATGGCGCGGGTGGATTTTTTCCTCGACCGGCACTCCGGCGCGCTTTACGTAAACGAGGTCAACACCATCCCCGGCTTCACCGCCATCAGCATGTACCCCAAACTGTGGGAGGCCTCCGGCGTGTCCCAGAAAGAACTGATCGCGCGCCTGATCGATCTGGCCATCGAGCGGCGCACCGAGCGGCGCAAGCTGAAGACGCAGCTCTGATATTCCTGCGAACAGCCATGTGACTGGGAATCCTACAAGGATGGTCAGGTCATTCGGTCTGAGGCTGCGGTAGACGGAGCAGACCAGATCGTAGTCAAGGCGACTGGGTGAATCTACGATTCCCTGAAGAAGACCGATCCGGCAGCCCGAAAAATCCTCGATGCCAGTGCTGCCGGTTGGTAGGATGCGCTCATCGGAGGGCCTGAAATGCAATGCGATGGTGGCAGAAGGGCACTCAAACTTCCCACGCACCGGCGATCCCATCGAGATCTCGCTTTCGTTGGGTCGAGGCCCGTCCTCGCGGCCGTCTTCGGTTTCGCGGCGATGATGTCGTCGCCATCATCCTTCGCGGCGGATTTTCCCGGAAACCAGGGAGTACCGAATCCGCCAGACCAACCCCCGGCGTCGGCCGACTCGCCACCCGTGGTGGCCGGGTTTCGCCCGTTCAGGTTCAGGCTGACTTTCGGCGTAGGCGGGTACGATTCAGCGGACGTGAAGAGGTACCTATCGTCGCAGGGTGAGGCAGCATCGAGCGCGGGCGTATTGTGTTCATTCGACGTGTCGGTCGCGTATTTTCCAGTTCGCTTTTTGGGCGTGCGGCCTGGTTTGGCCTATTTTTTCGCGGCCAACCCCGTTCAGGTGGATTGGTTCGGATCAAAACGGTACTGGCTCAACTCGCTCGCACCTGGCCTGGCAGTCGACTTGGTCGTCGATGGGGGAACCCTTGCGCGCTTCTTTGCGAGCCCCGGTCTGTCCTACCAGTGGGCTTGGTTCGAGGGGTACGGCGCTCACGGTCTTGGGCTGGAACTCGCCGTTGGTGCGGAGTTGTCATTCGGTCAGGCGCGCGCCCTGGGGATCTCGCTGGCGTTCGTGGTTCGAAAAGCCAGCCTCGAGGTTTCGGGCCGGCCGGCGTCACCGCCGCCGGAGGCCCCACGGATAGACACACTCGATCTCACGAACGTGATGTTGCGTCTCGGCTTCCAGGCAGCGCGCCGGCTCAGTGCCGCAGATTAGGTTCATCATGCCCGATCGCCGCGCTTCTAAACTCCTACCCAGGTTCGGAATGCCCAATCTCTACTGTATATGCGGCCCACTGCCTTTGCATCGTCAACCAGGGCTCTCTCATCTTGCTGTGCTCTGGTGCTTGAGGATTCTCCGCCTGCGGGCGCGCGGGCTACCTACGGCCGTCATACTGCTGCGGCAGTCGGTCGGCCGCAGACGTCCGTCCGCAGCCTGACCGCATAGCATTGACATCCGGAGTTCCCCATGACCGATCAAAACACCGCTTCTGTTCCCTACATTCACGGTACAGCCATCAGCGAGCGATCGCGGCTGGACGACCTGAATGCGCTGACCAACCGATCGTTCATCGACTACTTGAATCTGTCCGCAGCGGCCAAGGTGGCCGACCTGGGCTGCGGTCCGGGCACGCTTGAGGCGGAGATCGGCGCGCGCTACCCCGGCGTGCACCTGATCGGGATCGAACGCTCGGAATCGTTCTGCGCGACGGCCCGCCAGCGAACCGCGCATTTGTCTGGCGTGGAAATTCGCCAGGGCGATGCCACCGCCACGGGGATTCCCGAGGACACGTTCGACGTCACATTCTGCCGCTATTTGCTCGAACATGTGGCGTTTGCCTCGGATACGGCGCGCGAGATGGTCCGCATCACCAAACCAGGCGGACGCATCATCGCGCAGGAAAACGACCTGCTCTATGTGGTTTACTACCCGGATATCCCGGGCCACGCGGAGGTGATTGACCAGTTCTGTGCGCTGCAGTTGCAGCTGGGCGGCGATCCCTTCATTGGGCGCAAGCTCTTTTCGCTGTTCGATCAGCAGGAAGTAGAGAGCGTAGACCTCGACATCAGTGCCGAAATCTACACTGCGCGGTGTCCGGCCGCGTTTCGCGCCTGGCTCAGCAACTCGCTGCGCATTCTGCAGGGGGCACGGCCCGCGCTGCTCGCGCGGGGTTTGCTTGGCGAAAATACCATCGACGCCGTGCTAGCGACCATGCAGGCCCGGATCGAGCGACCAGAAGGCGTGGCGCTCTTTCACTGGGATCGAGTGACGGCGTGGAAGAAGCGCGGCACGCCGACAAGATCCCAGGTTGAAGGTTGACGGTGCGAACACCGCAGAACCAGCCGTCGCAGCAGTGCTGAGCGGCAAGGTGCTGTGCGGTTCCGAAGTCCAGCTTGCGCGTATGTGGTAAAGCGTCTGATCAATGCTCATCACTAGCGCGGCAACCGCCGCCGATGCCGCTCCAATCTTGGGGCTGCAGAAGCGTGCGTACGAATCCGAAGCTCGTCTCTACCACGACTGGACGATTCCCCCTCTCGTGCAGACTTTGGAGTCCCTGCTCGAAGAGATCCAGTCGACGACGGTGCTCAAGGCCGCGGAAGCCCAAGAGATCGTTGGTTCGGTGCGGGCGAGGCTCAGCGATCACACCTGTCTGATCGGCAGGCTCATTGTCGAACCAGCTTGCCAGGGGCGGGGTATCGGCAGCGCTCTTCTGCAGGCCATAGAACGAGCGTTCCCGCAGGCCGCGCAGTTCGAGCTGTTTACTGGCAGCAAGAGCGAAGGCAACATCCGCCTGTACCGTCGACATGGCTACGAGGTCACCGGGACAAAGCTGCTGTCAGAGCAAATCACCGTTGTGGTGATGCGCAAGCCGGCACGGTGATGTCGATGGGCAACGCCGCAAAGTCACGTGCGTCCATCGATTCTGGCCACCAAGACGTGCGATCATCGCTGGTATGACTGCGACGTGCCCTTTCATCCACGCCGGTTCCGCCCGGCCTGAACCTTCAGGGCTCGGACGACCTTCGGCGCCACGTTTCGGATGGCCAGAGTTGCCATGACAGCAATATGCCAGCACGACCTGCGCCGGCCAACCAGCCATTGGCGCCGTGCCGCCATGCGGTCCCTATGTTCAGCTTGCGGATATTCTGGCCGACTACTTCTGGTCGAGAACATCGATCGGCGGCATGGCCTTGCCTTCGAGGTATTCCAGGCTGGCGCCGCCGCCGGTCGACACGTGGGTCATCTTTTCCGCCAGGCCCATCTTTTCCACCGCCGCGGCTGAATCACCGCCGCCGATCACCGTGATGGCGCCGCGGCCGGTAGCCGCCGCGATGGCCTTGGCCACAGCCAAGGTGCCGGCCGCGTAGTCGGACGATTCAAACACCCCCATGGGGCCATTCCATACGATGGTGCCGGCCTTGCCGATGATGTCGGAAAAGGCGGCCACGGTCTTGGGCCCGATGTCCATGCCCATCAGGCCGTCGGGAATCGCCGCGCCGGGCACCACCGTGGGCTTGTCGCCGGTCATGGCCTTGAAGTCGAAATTGGCGGCTGCGCTGTGGTCCGAGGGCAGCACGATCTTGCCGCCGGCCTGGGCCAGCAGCTTCTTCATTTCCTCGACCTGGTCTTCCTCGACCCGGCTCTTGCCCACCGCCACGCCGCGCGCCTTCAGCAGCGTGTACGCCATGGCCCCGCCGATAAGGATGTTGTCCACCTTGCCGAGCAAATTGGATATGAGCTTGATCTTGTCGCTGACCTTGGCCCCGCCCAGGATGGCGAGAAACGGCCGCTTGGGGCTGGACACCGCTTCGTGCAGGTAGCGAATCTCCTTTTCCACCAAATACCCGGCCACCGCGGCGCCGCCNNGCCAAAGGCGTCGTTGACGTACACGTCGCCCAGCTTGGCCAGGCCGGCGACGAAATCGTCGTGGGTCTTCTGCTGCTCGGGGGTGAGTTTCTTGTCGGGGTTCTTCTTGGCCTTGTCGGGCATGGTCTCGCCCGGGTGGAAGCGCACGTTTTCCAGCAGAACCACCTCGCCCGGCTTGAGCGAGGCCACCAGGGACTCGGCCGCGGGACCTATCACCTCGTTGGGGCCGAGCTTGACCGGCTTGCCCAATAGCTCGCCCAGGCGCACGGCGCAGGGCTTGAGGCTGCCCTCGGGATCGAAGGCGCCGTCGGGCCGGCCCAGGTGGCTCATCAGCACCAGCTTGCCGCCCTGGTCGAGCACCTGCT
This sequence comes from Myxococcales bacterium, assembly GCA_003158455.1. Taxonomy (GTDB): domain Bacteria; phylum Myxococcota_A; class Polyangia; order Fen-1088; family Fen-1088; genus Fen-1137. Next base: position 58,335 of record PMJO01000274.1, read on the forward strand.
TGATGCTGGGAAGCGCGGCGCGGATGCGCCGATCGTCGCTGATTTTGCCGCCCTTCAGGGGCACGTTGAAATCCACGCGCATGAGCACGGTCTTGCCGCTGACGTTGATGTCTGCAAGGGTCTTGGTCGCCATGGTGTCTGCCTCTCGCTTTTGGTTCATCGCGGCCCCGGTGGGGCACGCGGGCAGATAGTAGCGGATCTTGAGGGAAAACGCAGGCCCCAGTCTACTTCCGGCGATCTGGACCATATACTTGCCGACCCATGGCGATCCTCGCCACAGCTCAAAGCCTGTCCAAGTCGTTCGGCGCGCGTCCGCTGTTCGACGGCATCAGCTTCACCCTGGCCGAGGGCGAGCGGGTGGGGTTGATCGGGCCGAACGGGGCGGGCAAGACCACGCTGCTGCGTATCCTGGCCGGCGTGGACACCCCGGATCACGGCGAGCTGTCGCTGCGGCGCGGGCTGCGGGTTGGCCATGTTGCGCAAGTGCCGGAGTTCAGCCCGGGGCGCACGGTGCGCGAGACGATCTTGGAGGGTGCGGCGGGCATCGCCGATCACGACCTCGGCTGGCGGGCGGCGGCGCGCGCGGACGAGCTGATTTCGCGCTTGGATCTGGGCGGCACGCAGGCGGGCGCGGACGTGCCGGTGGATCGTCTGTCAGGAGGCTGGCGCAAGCGGGTGGCGCTGGCGCGCGAGCTTGTGCGCGAGCCGGAGCTGCTGCTGCTCGACGAGCCGACCAACCACTTGGACGTGGACAGCATCCTCTGGCTGGAGAAGTTGCTGGCGGCGGCGCCCTTTGCCACCGTGACCGTCACGCACGATCGACTATTCCTGCAGCGGGTGGCCAATCGCATTCTGGAACTCGACCGGCGCAATGCGGGCGGGCTGCTTTCCGTCGACGGCGACTACGCCACCTTCATCGAACGCAAGGCTGATCTGATGATCGCGCAAGAGCGGCGCGAGGCCTCGCTGCGCAATACCCTGCGGCGCGAGACCGAGTGGCTGCGCGCGGGCGCGCCCGCCCGCACCACCAAGCAGCAAGCACGCATCCAGCGCGCCGAGGTGCTGGCCGGCGAGGTCGACGAGTTGGCCAGCCGCAACCTCCAGCGCAGCGCGGACATCGATTTTTCCGGCACCGGCCGCAACCCGCGCCGTCTGCTCGAAGCTCGCGGCATCACCAAGGCGTATGGCGACAAGATCATCTGCAAAGGATTCGACCTGTTTGTCGGCCCGGGCAGCCGGGTGGGCCTCATCGGTCCCAACGGGTGCGGCAAGTCGACCTTGCTGCGCGTGCTGGTGGGCGACGAACCGCCCGACGCCGGTCAGATCCAGCGCGCCGACGGCCTGCAGGTGGCGTACTTTGCCCAGCACCGCGAGACACTGGACCCGAACCGCAACGTGGTGGATACGCTTTGTCCGGGCGGCGATCACGTCACCTTCCGCGGTGCGCGGGTTCACGTCAGCGGCTATTTGGCGCGCTTCCTGTTTCGCAGCGAGCACGCCAAACTTGCGGTGGGCCAGCTCTCGGGCGGCGAGCAGAGCCGCCTGGCCATCGCGCGCCTGATGTTACGACCCGCGAACGTGTTGGTGCTGGACGAGCCCACCAACGATCTGGATCTGGACACCCTGCAGGTGCTGGAGGATTCGCTCGTGGGCTTTGACGGCGCGATCTTGCTGGTGACCCACGATCGCTACTTTCTCGACCGCGTGACCAACAAGCTACTCGCCTTTCCCACCCGGCCGGGCGCCCAGGGACGCATCAGTGCCATGGTGGGACTCGCGCAATGGGAGGACTGGTACGCTGAGCAGGCCGAGGCTGCCGCCGTCGCGAACGCCGCCCGGCCGAACCCGACGGCGGCAGTCGCTGCGCCAGCGCCACGCCGCAAGCTCAGCTACATTGACCAGCGCGAATGGGACGGAATCGAGGCGCGCATTGCCCAGGCCGAGGCAAGCCTGGGTGCGCTGCGATCCGAGCAAGCCAGCCCCGAGGTCGCCAGCAATCACAGCCGCCTGGTCGAGCTGGAAACCGAGATCGCCACCGCGCAGGCCGAAGTCGATCGCCTGTACGCCCGCTGGGCCGAACTGGAAGCGCTGATTCCGCGGTAGCGCCACGAAGCCGGATCCGGGACGTCGGTTCCCCCGCCGTTTCGCCCAGAGAACCAGAGGGTTGAGACTATCGGACCACCCCAAGCCGACCGGCGCTATACTGCGCGCCGAGCATCGTGCCGGGTCTTGCCCGGAGTTGCTCACCAAACAGGGCTCGAGATCATGACAGACTCATTCGCATACGACGTCTTCCTCAGCCACAGTTCGAGGGACAAGGAGGTCGTGCGCCCGGTCGCAAAGCGGCTGCGCAAGGACGGGCTGAAGGTGTGGTTCGATGAATGGGTGCTCAAGCCCGGCGACAGCATCCCGGCGAAGATCGAGGAGGGGCTGGAACACTCGCGTGTGCTCGTGCTCTGCATGTCGGCCAACGCCTTTGGCTCCGACTGGCCGCAATTGGAGTCCGGCACCTTCCGGTTTCACGACCCGCTGAACAAGGACCGCCGCTTCATTCCCCTGCGGCTCGACGAGGCGCCGATCAGGGGGTCATTGGCGCAATTTCTCTACATGAACTGGCTGCCGACGGACCGCGAGCAGGAGTATGCGAAGTTCCTCGGAGCATGCCGGCCACCGGCGAAGCGGACGGTGGAGGGTGTGGAACCTGTCGGAATTCGTCACCGATGCGCGATCGCCAAGAGTCAGCGTGCCGGCCTTGCCGCTCGCGCCGGATCAAGTCCAATACACGAACGCCAAGGTCCTCCTCGTCGGCGACACTGGGGTGGGCAAGAGCGGCCTGGCAGAACGATTGGTCCACAAGCAATTTGTGCCGACGAAATCCTCCCATGCCCGCAAGACGCACGTACTCGAGAGCAAGGTCGTGATGGAGCCGGGCGGGGTCTCGCTCAACCAGGAAACGGTGCTCTGGGATCTCGCCGGTCAACCTGCGTACCGGTTGGTGCATCAGTTGAGCATGGAAGACGCCGCGCTGGCCTGCGTGCTGTTTGACTGCCGAAACGAGACGAATCCCTTTGAGGGCGCGGCCTACTGGTCGCAGGTACTCGACCAGGCAAGCACGAACACGAAGGTAAAGAAGCTATATTCGTTTCCAAGGGGGCGCGGGTGGTGCCGGTGATCCTGCCGGACGCGCCGGCCGAACCTGAGTTGCCGATCTTTCTGAACACAAAGACCTGGGTGAATATGCGCCAATGGCAGATGCCGAAGGACGAGTCGTTCTTCCGTCTCATGTGTGGCGTCCTTGGCAAGGAGCCCGGTGACTACCCCGCAAAGCGTTTCGGCGTTCGGGACGTAGCCGAAGAGTAGGACCTGCGAAAGACAGAAACCTGTGGAGCAGACTGTCTTCGAGGGCAAGCGGTTCAGTTTGCCCTAGTCCACAGCCCAGTCCATCATTCGGGGTGTGAAGTCGGTCAATGTTCACGAGGCAAAGACTCAGTTCTCCAGGCTGCTGGCCAAGGTCGAGCGGGGCGGGGAGGTAGTCATCGCGCGGGCAGGCAAGCCAGTAGCCAAGCTGGTCGCGATCGAAACTGCGGTGGCCGCGCCAACCTTGGGAGCGGACGCGGGCACGTTCGTGGTGCCTGAGGACTTCGACGTGCCCTTGGCCACCGACGTGCTGGTTGCATTCGAGGGCCACGGCCGCCGATGAAGGGGCTCGTTGACACCCGGTTCGGCCTTGCCCGCGCCCAAGTCGACGAGCTCTTGCACCGTCTCTTCATCGACGCGCCTGGCACGAGTTTGCGGGACGAAGATCGGCGCAAGTCGGACGAGATGGCGGCGCTGTTGGTCGAGGTGGCGGCAGTGGTGGGCCGCCGGGCCGCAAGAGGCGAATTCGTCTTGGTGGATGCGGCGGCGGGCAAGGCATACGTGGGCCTCTTGGCCGCGGAGCTGATCCTGGCGCCGCGGGGCCGGCCGGCGCGCGTGCGCCTGATCGAGCGCGAGCCGACGCGTGTGGCTGCGTGTCGCGACGCCACCGCGCGCCTGCGGGCGCCCGACATTGCTATCGACGTAGTGGAGGCGGAGGTCGCGGATTCGGCAGTCTGGCCTAGCGAGCCCGATCTGGTGGTCGCGCTGCACGCCTGCGGGCAGGCCTCCGACGTGATCATCGACCAGTCGCTGGCGGTGCGCGCTCGCACGCTGCTGCTGGTTCCCTGTTGCACATCGAAAGACGTGTCGGCCGCGGCATTGGCCCAACGCCGCGCTGACCAGTTGGGCATGCCTCGTCACGCTGAGGTGCGACGCCGCTTCATCCAGTCGGTGGTGGATGCCGAACGCACCCTGCGCCTGGAGGCTGCGGGTTGGCAGACCACGGTGGTCAGCTTCGTGGCGCCCACTGTGACTCCGCACAACCTGCTCTGGCGCGCCGAGCGCGTGGGCGAGCCGGGCCGCATGGCCGAAGCCGCGGACCAGTTGTCCCGCCTGCGCGGCAACCCCTCGGCGGGCTAGAGCTAGCTGTTTCACCACGGAGGGCACAGAGAACACAGAGATCGGATGGGAAGAAGGGTCTTGGACCGTGCAGATCCAACCCTTTCCTCTCCGGTCCGGCTCTGTGGCCTCTGTGCCCTCTTTGGTGAAATAGCTAACTCTGGCTACGCCCGCGCTGGAATGCGCACTAGCTTCACTGCCTCGCGGAAGCGCAGCTCCAGCTCCTTGACTTGCATGTGAACCTGGATGAGGCGCTTGCTCACCTCGTCGAGGCGAGTCGACGCCTTGCTGAGCCGGACGGTGAGTGTCTTGCGCAGATCATCGGCCGACTTGTTCTTTTCAATAGCGCGCAAGTTCTCGCGCGTCTCCTCGGTGGCGGTCTGCAGATCGTTCTGTTCTACTTGCAGGCGTTCGGCTTCGTCGGCCAGGCGCTTCCAGTCGTTGCGAATGGCCCAGGCGGTACGAAGTTGCGTAGCAGCCTCGCCTTTGCCGTCGGGGCCGGCCAAGTATTCCTTGACTGCGTCGTCGGCCAGATTGGCCAACCATTCCTCGGCTTGCCGGCTGCCCTGGCGCTCGTCGATCACCATCTCCTTGCTGGCGTGGCCCGCGATCTCGACCGGGACCAGGGCACTGCCCGCGCCCACGTTGTCCTCGGTGCCCTTGGGCGGCTTGATCAACTTGGCCCCGTTCTGGCGCGGGTGTTTGAGCCACAGGGTGTGCGGCTGATCCACGCCACTCTTCAGTTTGTAGTGCGTGCGCGGACCCACCTGCCGCTCGATCACCAGGTTGCCCGCCTCGACCTGATATAGCCGCGCGCCCTCTTGCACATATTCCGAACTGCGCTCGACAGCCAGGCCGCGTTCCAGTCCGAACGGCACCGTGGCGCTGGCCCCGTCGGGCAGCGGATCGATCACGCCTTGGCCAAGAAAACCACCCTCGCCGAAAAACGCGAGCGGCCCGCGCTCAAGCAAGCCGCCTGTCTTGTTGGTGAAGCGTGCGACCCTGAACGGATGCGATGCCGAATCAGGCACGCCCCCATCAGGGGCGAACAGGTAGGTGGCCTCACCCGGAACTTCTTTGTCAGCCAGCAAAAGCATGGTGGCGTGGTTATCTGGGACGGTGACCGGGTTGGGCAACTCGTAGCGAGTGGCGCCGCCCGAAACCGCGACCGCGGCCAGCGCGGCCAAATTGCGGGCGCGCGAAGGGACTCCGGCCGGCCTGGACGGCATGGCATTCATCATGACCGAAGCAGAATCCTCATCTTTCATGGCACCGCTTGTGCGCCGGCGTGCCGCTGCTCGCGACTGGCGCATGGATTCCTTCTTTTCCATAGCTTTCGATGCTGGAGCCATCATGACTGGCGAGGGTGCCTCGGCCTCCGGAGGTGGCGCCATCTCCTCGGCCAGGGTGGTCTCCGCCTGCGGCAGCACCGCGATCGCGCCGCCGTCGTCGGTCAGCACCGGCCGGCCTGGAATCACTGGCCGCTCCAACTGCGCGGTCAGCGCAAGCGGCGCATCCGCCACCAGGGTCAGCTTGGTGTTGCTCCAGTCCTCGCCCGACAGATTTTGCACGATGCCCCAGAGTTGCAAATGCGCGGGGCCGCTGCCCAGCACCAGCCGGTACGATGGCCGCCACACCGGCGCCTCCGCGATGTAGCCCACCGCCAGCTCGTGCTCGCGGCCGTCCATTTCCATGACCACGGTTTCCAGGCGGTGCTTCGCATCGGCCGGCTTGGCCCCGGCTGCATCGGGTGGCGGGGTTGGCTCCTCGCGCTTCAGCGGAAACGAGGCCGCGCGCACCGAGCTGCCGCCCTTCTCAATGACGGCGAAGCTGGCCAGAAAATCCCCGACTTCATCGCCCCGCACCCTGAAGCGGACGCGATCGCCCTGCACGCGGCCTTCACGTTCAAAATACGCCACGCCGTTGCGATAGATGACGACGCGCTTGAGCTTGAGATCGTCGGAGGTAACCGGCGGTCCGCTGGCGCAAGAAGAACCGGCCAGCAGCCCAAGCGTCAAAATCACGGTCAAAGGTTTGGACATTTTTTCCCCCAGCGCATTGTCGCGCGGTACGGGGAACTGCACAAGACGGTGCCAATCCTCGGGCGACAGCCCTGCTCTTCGGGTAGGCTGCCTGCTTTCCCGAAAGCGTATCTTGTTTCCGGAAGCCCCTGTCCATTCCTTGCCCGCTGCCCAGTCAAGCTCAGCTCGGCGCGCCTCTGCCAGCCTCCTTGTCTCGGCGGCCCTGTTCGCCGCGATGGCCATGCTGGCGCGGCTGGTTTCGCGCAATATTCCGGGGCCGCAGGTGGCGCTGGTGCGCTTCTGCATCGGGGTCTTGGCCGTGGCAGGCGCGTGGACGATCTTCCGAGTGGAACTGCGACCGCACCGCTGGCGCTGGCTGATTGCGCGCGGTCTTTTTGGCGGCACGTCGGTGCTGCTGTACTTCACCTGCATCGAGCGACTGGGGGTGGGCCGGGCCACTCTGCTGAACTACACCTCGCCGGTTTGGTCGTTGCTGTTTGGCTGGATTCTGCTGAAGGAGCGTCCGCGTTCGCACGCCGTCCCGGCGCTGATTTTGACCTTGATCGGAGTCGTGTTGATCGTGGGCAGCGGGGGCGGCGGCTGGCGGGTGAGCGGCTGGGACCTGGTGGCGGAGTTGTCCGCGGTGTCCGCGGGCATCGCGGTCACGGCCATCCGAGCGGCGCGCCGATCGGGATACGATGACACACCTGCCGAGAGTCACTGGTCAGTGTTCGCCTCGTTCACCCTGCTGGGTGCGATGGCCACCCTGCCGCCGGTGCTGCCGCCGTTCGGCCACTGGTTCGCGCCCAGCGCTCGCGAATGGCTGCTGCTTCTCCTCGTGGGAGTGACGGGCGTGTGGGCTCAACTCATCATGACTCGGGCGCTCAAACACGTGACCGCCACGGCAATGGGCATCATCCATCAGGTCACGGTGGTGCTCACCGTGCTGGGCGGGCTGATTTTCTTCGGCGAGATGCTGACCCCGCGTTCAGCCATTGGCAGCGCAATCACCGTGGTGGGCGTGCTCTGGGTCGTCTACTCGGAATAGTTGAGTCCCTACGGATCGTTGCCCGGGCTTCCGAAGTCTTTCAGCATTTGGTCGATGCTTGGCGCGGACTTCTGCGCGGGCGCGCTCTCGGGCAGATCGGTTTCGCCTTCCAGTTCGGCGGATTCGCCGCCGGTTTCCAGATCCTCCGTCGGCATGGCCTGCTCGGCGGGCGCAGGGCCAAGGGTGCCGCGCGCATAGTGCATCATCGCGTTCACCGCGCTCACTTGGGCGCTGCGCACGCTGGTGACCGCGCGACGACGGTGGCCCTCGACCATGATCGAGAAAGCCACCACGTCGGACTTGTCACCCACGTAGCCGGACAAACACGATACGCCGTTGAGGGTGCCGGTCTTGGCCCGCACCCGCTCCGCCGCGGAGGAGCCGCGAAAGCGATTGCGAGTGGTGCCGTCCACGCCACCCACTGAGAGCGACTGCAACAGATCGGGCCCCACCCGCGGGTCGAAATACAACTTGCGCAGCAGGTCCGCCATGGTGGCCGGGGCAACCCGATTCTGGTGGCCCAAGCCCGAGCCGTTGGCCGGCAGGTATCCCGATGCTGGCACCCCGAGATCCGCGAGCGCATCTCGCATCGCGCGCACTCCCTTTGCGGTGCTGGCGCTGCCGCCATAGGTTTCGGCGCCCGCCGCTTCCAACACCCGCTCGGCCCACTCGTTGTCCGAGTTCTTGTTGACCCGGCGAATGAGCAAGGGCAGTGGGGCTGATTCATGCACGGCCAGAATCGCGGGGCCAGGCGCCCGGCTGCCGCGCAGCAGGGCCACGGGCGTATCACCGAGGTGGGTGGCGGAGGCAAGCTGCAGGTCGGCGCCCGCTGGTGCGGCGACCAAGTGATTGCGTTCGTCAACCGAATACACGCCAGCCAGGCCACGCACCTCGATGCCCGCCTGGACCAGGGCCGCGCGCATCAAGATTGCCGCGTACAGGGTGTCGCTGGGTGGTGCCCGGCGGATCACCGTGCCACGCCGCCCGAGCCCGACCCTGCCCGTGACCAAGACTTGAATATGTTCGCCAGCGCGTGACAGGGACACGCCGATGCGGTTGCGACCCGTGCCGGTCACCGCCTGGTTCACCAAACGCAGGGCATCGGAGCCAGGCCAGACCGAAACGAGCGCGCTGGCGCCGACCTTCTCGCCCGGACGAACGTGCACTTCAATGGTCGACCAGCCCACCCGCACCGGCGAGCGGCCAGCGACGAAGGCTTCGTCAGAGCCGATGCGTCGCGGATCGCCCAGCACGCGGCCCTCGATGCGGCTGACACCCCGGCGCGCCAGATCCTCGGCCATGGCATCCAGGTGCGTCTCCCGCAGCGACGGATCGCCGCTGCCGCGCAAGATCAAGTCGCCGGCAATTGTCCCGTCCCCGTCGGGCGAAGGTCCCGACAGCTCGGTGCGGAAGCGCCAGGTGCTGCCCAGGCGCAGAAGCGCGGTGGTGGTGGCCAGCACCTTCTGATTGGACGCGGGATCCATGAGCACTGAGCCGCGCCGGCTGAAGAGCACGTGGCTGGTCGCCAGGTCCAGCACCCGCATGCCCACGCGCAGCCGGCCCAGCACGGTGCCGTGAACGATGTGAGTCAGCGCCTGTTGCAGGGCCAAGATGCGCTCACGATTGGGATCGTCCACAGGCGGTGGCGGCGTCTCGACCTCGGCGGGCCCGGCCAAAACGGCAGGCTTTGCCTTGGCGGTTTCGACCGAAATCCCCGAGTTGCCCGAACTGGCGCGCGAAGCCCGCGGCGCGGGGCTCACCGGCGCGGCCGCAGGCTTGCCCGGGGCGGTTGCAGGCTTTGCCACCGGCCGACTGGCGGACTTGGCCGGGATCGACGCCGGCCTGGTCGCGGCCGACTTGCCAATGACTATGGGGGTGGGGCGACCGAGTTTGGCAGTCGGTGCTCTTGGCTTGGCCGCGGGCTGGCCCGCAGCAAAGGCAGACGCCGTCACACCCAGGAGGAGAAGCGCGAACACGGTGGCTGCTTGATATCGATGCTTCATGCGCTCATCTCGCTACACAGCGAAACCCCAAGTCACCGTCGCGGTGCTCAGGATCCCACGCGTTTCGGTTGGCGGCGCGGGGTTCGACGAAGTAGCTGCAGCAAGAGCCGCCGCGCACCACGCGTCGGCTGGGGTCGCGATCATACTTGTCCGCTGTCCACTCCCAGACATTGCCGGCCATGTCGTCGACACCATAGGGACTGGCGCCCTGCGGGTAGCTGCCCACTTTGGTGGGCCGGCCCGGGTTCTTGCCCGCGCAGGGACCTTCGTCTTCATAGTTGCCCCAATTGGCGCGCCCACAGTCCAGTTCGTTGCCCCAAGGATATTCGCGGCCATCAGTGCCCCGCGCCGCCTTTTCCCATTCATCTTCGCTGGGCAAACGACCGCCGGCAAAAACGCAGAAGGCGCGCGCCTCGTGCCAGTTCACATTGGTGACCGGCAGTTCCGGTTCCTGGGCCAGATCGATGGCCGGCGGCGGACAGCGATGACTAGCCACACAAAGCGCGTACATGGCGCGCGTGACCTCGGTGCGGTCGATCTTGAACGCGGGCAGGGTGCGCTTGACCAACGGCCGTTCGTCGTCAGCGCCGCGATTGGATCCCTTCACAAAGGATCCGGCAGGAATGAGCACGCGTTCGGATTTGCCCTCAGTCGAAAGCAGCAACACCAGAGCGAACATGATGCGCGTCATGCGAAGACGGTCTCGCTTGCTAGCGCGAGTTTTGCCTTGCGAGGCAACGCCTTGATCGCAGCCTCGCGCCGCAGGGCGGAGCCCTGGGATCGCTTGCGTTCAACATGCAAAAGCGCCACTGGACGCCGGCCGCGGGTGTAGCGGGCGCCGCGTCCTTGATTGTGAGCGGCCACGCGTGCGTTCACATCACGGGCAATTCCCGTGTACAGGGATCCATCGCGGCATCGGACCAGGTACACGAACCAAACGGGCATGGGCTTTTCAACTATGACGACTGCCGAGGAAGAGAGCAATTTCTTGAGGTTATTGCGGGTACGCCGCCCCCGAGGGAGCGCAAAGCGCGGGGCGGGTAGGGTGGCTGTCTGTCCCGAAGGCCGGCGGCTCCCTACGGGTATGTATATCGGCAGCCGGCAGGCGGCGCTCAAGCCGTCTGGAGGTGGTCCAGTTCGCCCAGCTCGTGCCGGATGCGGGCAAGGTTGTGACGCACATTGGCGTGCTCGGGAGATGTCGAAGCCAAACACGAGCGCTAGTTCGAGCTAGCCGCTCGTTACGGTGTTCGAGGGCGCCATCACCCACCGTGGACGCCACACTTCCATGATGCCTGGTGACGCGGCCGCGCCAGCGCTGCCCAGCATAGGTTCGGACGCATTCTCCCCGGCACCCGCTCGCGGGCTTTCCCATATACTGGCTGATGGTGATGACCTCAAGCTGGGTACTGCGTTATTCGAAAGGCCATGGCGTGGCAGCGCTGCTGTTGGCCGCCGCTTGCACCAACGGATGCAGGTCCGGGCTGCACAGCTCGCAACCGCGCGATGCCGCGCTTGGGCCGGGCGCCGACGCGACTCCGCTCGGCGGCTTTGTCGGCAGCGGCGGGGCGGGAACACCCGCCACGGGCGGCAGCGCGACCGGGGGTAGAGCGACCGGCGGCGAAGCCACCGGCGGCAGTGGAGCCGGCAGCGTGGGTCGCGACGGCAGCGGCGACACTGGCACCGGTGGGCAAGGCGGTGGCTTCGACGGTGGCGCCGCTGACACCGGGGCCGGCAACTGCGCCGCTATCGCTGACCAGCTCGCCAGCCAGACGGCCGTGGTCGGGACGTGCACCGCCGTCGTTCGTCTCGACTATTCAACCCTCGCCATCCTTTCGCACGCCTTCGTGTGTGGAGAATACAGCACGCGCGACGAGACGGCGGCGCGCAGGACGGCCAGCACGGATGCCGCTTTCCCGCCGGGATCGGTCGGTGACGGCCAGCTGCTGTCCGGCCCGAATCCGGCCGACGAATGGGTCCTTTTCCAGCCGCCCCGCGACTTCGGGGGCGTGGCCGCGGTCAGCGCACGCAGTGGCCTGACGGTGTTCGCGGGCTCGATCGTATGGCAGGGGACGGGCTATGTCACCGTTCCCTCGACCTGGAGCATGAGCGACCTCGGCAGCGGCTGTGCGCATCGTGCGCGGCCGCTGGTTCGCGGGTTCGATCTTTCCCAAGAAGGAGCTACCGCTCGCTTCGATGAAGCCGCCGACGTGGTACTCGGAACGGCGCTGCCCTCGGCCTTCGAGCACTGGGGCTATATTTTCGATGTCGTGGTGCTGCTCTATCCACGCACCGTGGGCGGGTTCGATCCGGCAACCGCCGAGTACATCGTGCTCGTCAATGCGGGGTGGCTCGAGTGAATTGCGCGACGATACATCCGGCCACGAGCGAGGCATGAACCATGACGACCGAAGTGAAAGCGGATAGGCGCCTGACAAGGCGTTTCTCCACCTGGGGCATTGTGCCTCTCGCGCTTGGGGCGATTGTCGGCGGTTGTGAGGGCAAACACTCCGTCCCATCGGGAACGGATAGTGGTGCTGCGACGGATAGCCTCGGCGCGGGGCCGAGCAATGAGCAGCGCGCTCAGGCGGCCTCAACGACCGCAAACACCAACCCGTCCTGTGTGGCAATCCAGCCGTTCTACTGGGAGATCGGCGACGGGAGCCGCGCGCTCGTAGGTGGGACCGCGAGCGCGGCGGGCGCGACCTCGCCCGCCGCGAACACGCTGATGCTCATTGCCTCTGCCAGCAAATGGATCTTCGGCGCCTACGTCGTCGAGCTGCGTGCCGGCAAGCTTACGGCCAACGACCTCGCTGCTCTCACCATGCGCTCGGGCTACACCGGGCTCCGCTACGCGAGCTGTATCAAACTGCTGCGCGCAAATCAGGACGCCGAAACCGTGCACGATTGCTTTGTTGCCACCAACCTGACCGGGACAAACGCGGACTTCGATTCCAGCGCGGTTGGAAAGTTCTCCTACAATGGAGGCCACTTTCAGTGGCTGGCGGATGGGGATCTGGGTCTAGGCGCGGCCAACAATGCTTCGCTCTACTCGGCGGTGTCCGCGCAACTGGGGACCGAGTTGGTCTTCTCGTATGATTCGCCGCAGCTGGCCGCCGGAATCCAGACGAGCGCAAACGACTACGCGGCTTTCCTGCGCAAGATTCTGAACGGCGAGCTGCGCATGCGCGACTATCTTGGCCAGAGCGCCGTGTGCACCAACCCGGCCACCTGTCCTGACGCCAACTACGCCCCCATCCCCAGCAGCGAGAGTTGGCACTACTCGCTCGGCCACTGGGTGGAGGACGATCCTGCCGTTGGCGACGGCGCTTTCAGCAGCCCGGGCGCCTTCGGCTTCTATCCCTGGATCGACGTCAGCAAGACCACCTACGGCGTGCTCGCCCGCCACACTAACGTGGCGATCACCGGGGACGATCCCGTGGCGGTCGAGTCGGTCGTGTGCGGCCGCACGATACGCAAGGCCTGGTCAACCGGAACCGGGCAGTAAGCGCACCTGCCCATCACCCAGCACATGCGCGTCGGGAGGGCTTCCGGACGCGCATGAACCCGTTCGATTTTCCTGTGGTCCGGGCCGGGAATGCCGGTCCTGGCACCGAGCCCGGAATCAGATCTAGTGGGCTGGTGGTTGCAGGCGGTCCCACTCTCTCACGAGGTCCGGCTGACCGGGTGACTGCGTGGTCCACTTGATCTTCCTGAAGTCGAATCCGAGCGTCTCTTGCAGCGTTCCGGTCGGGGTGGTGTCGATGGCAACGGAAAGAATCAGGGTATTCGTTAGTTCGTAGCGCATGCGATCATAGTACGAGACGCCGTCCTGAGATAGCGCCGTGAAGTGAGCCATCACAACCGACGCATTCGGCTCTTCCTTCAAAGCTGTGCCGAGCTGGCCAACTGTCTGTGCCGAGATGGGGGTTGTCAACGTCACCGGTGAGAATGTCACGCTCCCTGTGCCCCCGCCCGAACCAGGGGCCGATGCCGGCTTCGTCAGCTGAAGCGCGAGATTGGAGAACGGGGTTTGGTCTGCGAACGGGGCCTGGGGAACGCCCGGAGCAAGGAAGACGAACTTGGGCGTGAACCCGCCCCCGGTTCCCTCTTGGGTCATAACGTCGTAGCTCGCCACGACTGAAGCTCCTTGGCTTCCGTCGGGGTTCTGGGTGGTGTAGGTCCAGGTGATCTTGCGGAAAGACAGACTGAGCTTCTCGATCGGCGTGCCGTTCTGGGTCGAATCCGTGCCTACCTGGCCGACAAGAACATTGGTCAACGCGATCTCGAGAGCACCATTGGCAAGCACGATCTTCGCCGTTGCGACAGACTGGCCTTGCGCGGTCAGGAAAGTGAGCACTGGGCTCTGATAGTCGCTGTAACGGCCGATCAAGATCGAAGAAAGCACCGGAACTCCGGTGGCGCCTCCAGATCCCACAGTGGGGTCCGTCGGCACGTCAACCCGCTGGGCGAAGGTGAGGATCGGGGCGTCCGTAACCAGATCGCCGTCACTATTGTGTATGGTAATGGAGCCAATGGTCGAGAGTGGCGGCACAGCAGATCCAGCGGGGCCGGTCGGCCCCTGCGGACCGGTTGCGCCCGCGGGTCCCTGCAGACCCTGGGGCCCTTGCGGTCCGACCGGACCGGCCACTCCTTGAGGTCCAGCTGCCCCGGGAGTCCCCGGGACGCCCTGGGGTCCTTGCGGACCCGCAGGCCCGATCGCGCCGGCCGACCCCTGCGGACCAACTGCGCCGGCTAGCCCCTGCGGACCAGTCGCGCCGGCTGGCCCCTGCGGACCAGTCGCGCCAGTCTTTCCCGCCGGACCGGCTGGGCCGGTCGGGCCGGTTGGGCCAAGAACGCCGACGAAGGACGCGCAGCCGGTTCCGGTCAACCCCAGATCGACCGTCACGCTGCTATTCATGTTGTTAATCGCTACGGCGGTGCTCGCGCAGGTGGAGCTCGCGGAAGCCGACACCTGATAGCTGCCAGCGCCAAGCCCTGGAATCGAGTAGTGCCCGGTCGCGTCGGAGAAAGCCGTGCGGCTTTCCGACCCCTGCAGTTTCACCGTCGCGCCCACCACGGGGCCTTTCGACGATGTCACCGCGCCCGAGATCACGAACGATCCAGTGAGCGCCTGAGATGTGGTGTCCACGCTCTTGTCTGCGCTTCGCCCAGTGCAGGCGCCGAGTGCGCCGAACAGGCCGAAAGCGACGATCCAGCCAGAATTCTTCATAACGACAGGTGTGTTCATGTGGGCCTTTTACTGTCTTGCCGCGTATGTGGTCAAGACCGATCAGACCCAGTTTTAACCTTTTTTCCGTGAGGCTGATTACAGAAACGACAGGGATGTCGGGACTGCAGCGCCACGCGCATGTGTGCCGGCAGCCAGCCTGCCGCGCTCAAGCCGTCTGGAGGTGGTCCAGCCTGGCTCTTGCCTCGTCCAGCCAGGGGCCAAGCTCTTCACTGTCGTCGGCGGCCAAGTCCAGGTAGCGCCGCAGGTGCTCCGCGGCCTGGCGCTGGCTGCCCAGGTGGAGAAGGGCAGTTGCCAGGTTGTAGTGGGCGTCGGCGAAATCGGGGGCCGTCTGCACGACCCGGCGCAATTCGGAGGCCGCCAACTCGACGTCGCCCAGCTCGTGCAGGATGCGGGCCAGGTTGTAGCGCGCCTCGCTCTGTTCGGGATCGAGGGCCAAGGCTGCTTCGAAAGACGCGCGCGCCGCTCCGGCATCGCCGGAGTTGTACGCCAGCGTGCCCAGGTTGGTGTGAGCCGCAGCCAGCCCTGGGTCAGCCGCCAGTGCGTGGCGATAGGCCGCCACTGCCTGGTCGAGGCTGCCACTCGCTTCTTGCGCTAGTGCGAAAGTGAACCATTGGTAGGCCGACCGCTCGATACCGTCTACATTGGTCAATGTGGGTCGCGGGGTGGGCAGGGCGGCAACGGATGCGGCGCGCGCTGCCAGATCGCCGAGCCCGAAGTCAAACAGGCGCTGACCGTTGACTTCAAAGGCAGCGCCGTCGGTGCAGAGAGCCAGGGTATTTCCGTCCCAGGCCACGCGCAGGCGTTCGAGCGGCCGATTCACCGTCGGGAGCGCAGCGCGCACGGCATCCAGGGCCTTGCGGATCTGCGCGGGCGCGAAGCCGCGCTCGACCAATTCTTTGGCCGCGCGCACCGCCACCAGATCCTGGAAGGTATATGTCTGGCGCGCACCTCGCCGCCGCGACGGACCCACGAAGCCGGACTGCGACCAGTAGCGCAGCTTGGCCTCGGCCACGCCGAGAATCCGGGAAACCGTGGCGAAGGTGTATTCCTGTTCGATACCGCTGGCCATCAGAAGCTCGCCTCCACGTCAGCGTCGATGAACACGCAAGTCCCTTGCGCGCGAATCTGGATCTCGGTGCGCACGCCCTTGGGTCGCGCGCTGGTTGTGCGCAAGACCTCGCGGCAGGCCAGGGCATCCATGCGCGCCTTGATGGTCAGGTCAGCGCGCAGGAGGGCAGCCAGTCGTTGCGCCGTGCCTGCGTCGCCGTGCTCGCGCACCACCGGGCCGAGGCTGTCCAGGTCGACGGTCACCATGGTCGACCCAAGATAGGAATCCTTGCCGTTGCGTTCCGCTCGTTGCCCCTCGGAGATCACCTCGGCGCGGTCCAAGATGGCGTCGAGCGCCGCGCGCGACAGGCGTTCGCGCACCTCGCGTTCGAACATGGCAATGCGTCGCGCGCACGCCATGGGGCGAAGCAGAAGAGACTGCCCGGCGCGCTTGGGACGCGCCGGGCTATCGGCTGCTGTTGCGGAACACGACTCTGTGAGGTCATGTCGTGCCATGTGGATAAAGGTAGGATAATGCGGAAGCTCCAAGACTCCAAATTTCTTGATCTACGAAACTTCCACCTTCGCATCCGGGTTGAACGGGTTGGTTCGCACGGCGAGGGAGAACAGGTATGGGTAGGTGGCGCGCAGGTGCTGCATGTGGTGCAGCCACTCGCGCACCAGCCAGTCATAGGCGCGCTGGATATCGAGCTCCAGGTGTTTGCGATCCGGGGCCGGCAGGTTGGCCAGGCTGGGCCGGTGGGCGAATTCGTCAGCCAGGTGGAACACCGCCCATAGCATTTCGGTCAGGGTTTCGTGCTCAAGCAGATTGGGGTTTTCCAGCAGGCGCAGAAGGAAGTCGCGCTGCTGCTCCAGCGTGGCCTTCAACAGCGCCAGATCGCCCCGACCCGCGTCGATGGCCGGTTCATGGCTGCGCAGCACGGCTTGCATCTTTGCGAAGTGCGCTTCGGTCCAAGCACCGTCGATCCTGAGGTGTTTGCGCACGTCTTCCGCACGGCCGTCGAAAGCCGACAGCAGTCGCAAGAGAGGGGTGCCGACCTGACTGAAGAAGACGCCGATGGCCACGTTCAGTTTTCGCCGAATCGTCTGGCGTTCATGCGCGTTGAGAAGCTGATCGAAAACCAGGGTGGCCAGCACCGCCTGCACGAACAGAAAGGCCACGTCCATGAGCAAGTAGAAAAGAATGTCGTGGGCATTGCGGAAGATTGCCCAATGGAGCGCGTAGGCCGCTGCCGAGGGCACGAGCAATAGGAAAGCAAGCAGGATCTTCTGGCGAGGTGCGCGTTTCTTCACGGACAGAAGTTACATCGAAGTCGCTTCATTGTCGGCAACGCTCCTTCAGCTCTTTGAAGCGAGCGTCCGAGGGCATCAGGCTTTCCAACTCGGCGAAACGCAGGTGCGCGCGCTCGGCAGCGTTGTTGTCGCAGGCCCAGACCGCGTCGATGTACGAGCGCCAGCCG
>PMJO01000013.1 GCA_003158455.1 Myxococcales bacterium
CCGAGCCGTTGCTGACGGTCACATCGATGGGATAGGACCCGGCCGCCGGCGTCGTCCCCGAAATCGTTCCCGAGCTGGCGTCGATCGAGAGCCCGCTCGGCAAGCCGGTTGCGGCAAACTTGAGAGGTGCCTGCCCGGTCGCGGAGATCGTGTAGAAAAACGGGCTCCCGGGCGTCGCGCCGATGACGGTGGCACCGAGAATCCGCGGCGCTGTGGGCGCCGCCGTAGTCGATATGCTGATGTCCGTCTGCGCAGCAAAGGTCGGGCGGCTGTACGCCGCTATGAACGCCAGCATCACAACTCGAATCGGTGCACCAAGCTTCATGTGTGAGTTTCCTTTCGTGGCCCGGGCTCCATCTAGCCCGCTCAAGGCAAGCCAGCTCCTAGGAGGCGTTCAGACAGGCATCGTAGGTTGGGCAGGTACCGCCCCCCCCGAAGGGAGAACAGGGAGACAGCTCATGAACACCCAATCTAAATTGCATGGAGGGAGACGATCTTGTCAGAAGAACAATGCTCACCCGAGCCCCAACCCGACTAGGCGCCCATGCCGCGGGCAGCGTCCCTACGCTGATCTTGCCAACTCTTGACGGCAACGGCTAAGTCCGGCAGCTCGCCCACCGGTTCCGGTCTGACCGGCTCCCCCGTTCCCGGATTGCCCGGACTGGCCGACTGCGCCGCTGGCCCCACCACCGGCAGACGTGGTGCCGCCGCTCGCGCTTCCGCCGCAGCTGCGCCACGAAACGTACCAACCGCCCTAGCGCGTATATGGCCGCGCCGGCGTGGACGGAGTCTGGCCGGGCACGTAGGCTGGGCTCCCTTGTGACGTGATCGTCACGCTGGCGCTAGTCAATCCAGTCGAAGTCGCCGTGATGACGCTCGTGCCCGAGTAGTACGTGCGGAATTCAATCGCGGCCTGGCCATCGAGGATCGCGATGTCGGAAGCCGCACCGCCGCCCGACGGGGTGAACGTGATGCTCGGCCCGGTCGGGAACTCGCCCGGCCCGGACGTTACCGTGAGCGTCACCGTGACATTGCTGCTGATCGGCTTGCCGCTCGCATCCACGACGGTGACTAGCAGCCACGCGTCCTGCGTGCCATCCACCGCCGAGAGCGTCATCGTGCTCGACGTGAGCTTCAGCGCCGCTGGCGTGCCCGAGGTTGGCCAGGTCGGCGGTGCAACCTTCGCGTATGCGTTGCGATACCAGTAGTAGGAACGCTTCGGAATACGGAAGTAGTCGACGATACCCATGATCCCGTACGAAGCGGCGGCTTGGGTACCGTGATCGAACACGCACCATTTGGACACTCCGGAACGCCACGCGGATTGGGTGGGCATACCGCTCGTTACCGTCAAATTCGCCCAGCCGGGATCATAGCTACCCGGCCGAGTCGAGGACACGCTGCCGTATTCCGACACCATGTTGGGCATGCCGGGGTTGTCGTACCCCACGCCGTCGCCGTTGAAGCCGGCCACGTCGCCAAGCGTGTCGGGTTGCGTACCGCCGATGGCTGACTGCGCGCCGCCGATGGCCGCGGGCCGTCCCGTCGGCGCAGGATCGAGTTGGTGGGTCAGAGCGACCGCCTTCTTGAGCAGCGCGACTACCCTGTCTGCGGGGCCGCCGTTGAAGAAGTCCTCGTTGCCCATGCTCCACGCGATGATGCTCGGGTGATTGCGATGGATGCGGATCATGTCCGTGAGGCTGGCGAGGACGTTGGTGTCGAACGTGTCGTAGTCGGCGGAGGTGCTCGGGTAGGCGCCATTGTAGGGCCACCCCCCCGAACCGCCGAAGCCGCCCCAGAAGCAGTTCTCCGACCAGAACAGGATGCCGAGCTGGTCGCAGGCATCCGCAAAGGCCGGAGCCTTCGGATAGTGCGAGCCGCGGATGAAGTTCATCCCCGCGTCCTTGACCATCTTGACGTCGCGGTAGAGAGCCGAGTCGGACACGCCGTCACCCCAGCCCGCGTGGTCCTGATGGACGTTCCCGCCCTGCATCCAGTAATGCGAGCCGTTCAGGGAGAAGCCTTGCGACGCCGACCAGGTGAACCAGCGGAACCCGAACGGCGTAGCGAAGGTGTCCACAACCCCCGTGTCGTCGGAAAGGTAGGAGAGCGCCTGGTACATCGTCGGATGGTCGGGGTGCCACAACGAGGGGTTGCTGACCGCGGGTGTCGTTTGGTCGAACGTCACCTTCGCGCCCGCGGCGATCTGCTGCTGCGACGAAACCGTGGCGACCACCTTGCCGCTATTGTCCACTATGTCGGTCTTCAGCGTAGCGTTGACAGTGGCCGAACGGTTGTTCTGTACTTCCGTCTTGATCTCCACGGTGCTGGACGAGCCCGAATTCGTCGCCAGCGTGGGCGTCGTGACCCAGGTGCCGTACCAGGTGACGTGCAGCGGGTCGATGACGACGACATTCACGTCTCGATACAGGCCGCCCTGGAAAGTGTGATCGCCCGTCAGCGGCGGAATTTGCGCATTCCAGTTGTTGTTCAAGCGAACGGCCACGACGTTATCGCCGGTGGTAATGGCGGAGGTGATGTCGATCGAAAATCCGTTGTAGCCGCCGATGTGTTGGCCGACCTGCTTGCCGTTGAGGTAAATCTGCGCTTGATCGAACGCTGCCTGGAACTCGAGAAACACGCTCTTGCCCGACCAGGACGACGGNNGTGTTTCCTGTACCAGCCGTAGCCGACGTAGAATGTCGTCGATGCGAAGTAGGGCAGACCGAACGAATGCGGCAGGCCGACGCTGCTCCAGGAGGAATCGTCGAAAGCGGTCGCCTCCGCGCCTGTAACATCGGATCGTTTGAACTTCCAAGCCTGGTTGAAGTTCTGAATCAGGCGCGGCCCGCCACCTGGATTCGCTCCGCCCTGCCCTCCCCCTCCCGCACCGCCCGCGCTGGTGGTTCCACCCGCGCTTGACGTCACGCCTGCGCTGGTAGTCCCGCCTGATTTGGCGTTACCGCCTCCGCTGGTGGTTCCACCCGCGCTTGACGTCCCGCCAGGGCTGGTGGTCCCGCCCGCTTTGGTGGTCCCGCCCGCGCTGGCGGTCCCGCCGCTGGCGTTGCCGCCGCTGCCACCCGAACCCGTAGCGCCGCCGGAGCCGGTGGTCCCGCCCCTGCCAGTTGCACCGCCACCTCCCGCCCCACCGGAGGTCGTCGTGCCGCCGCCAGTGCCACCGCTACTCGGTACGCCA
>PMJO01000118.1:0-9626 GCA_003158455.1 Myxococcales bacterium
TACAGCACGGCCAAGCCGCCGTCCTTGCTGTAGGCGTGGGCCACGTCGCGGATGCAGCCCTTCTCCACGTCGGTGTCCGCCTCGGCGAAGTACTGTTCCTGCGAAAACGCCGTCTGGGTGGGCACCCCACCGGGGGCAGCCAGGGCCCGCTGCTTGGCCGGCCCGCTAGCGGTGTTGCGATGGATGTCGTTCTCGGCGATGGCCTGGCCCATGGTCGCGGCGTGCACGGTCTTGGCCTCGCGGTGGATGAGCCCGGCGCGGTCCAGCTCGCCCAAGATGGTGAAGATGCCGCCTGCGCGGTGCACGTCTTCGACGTGGTGGTGCGATGAGGGCGCCACCTTGCAGATGTTGGGCACCTTGCGCGACAGACGGTCGATGTCGGCCATGGTGAAGTTCACGCCCGCTTCTTGCGCCACCGCCAGGATGTGCAACACGGTGTTGGTCGAGCCACCCATGGCGATGTCGAGCGCCATGGCGTTTTCGAATGCCTGCAAGGTCGCGATGCTGCGCGGGAGCACGTCGCCATTGCCTTGCAGATAGTGCTGCTTCGCCATTTCGACGATGCGGCGGCCAGCGGTTTCGAAAAGATTCCAGCGCAGGGCGTGGGTGGCCACCAGCGTCCCGTTCCCCGGCAGGGCCAACCCCAGCGCCTCGGCCAGGCAATTCATGCTGTTGGCGGTGAACATGCCCGAGCACGAGCCGCAGGTCGGGCAAGCCGAGCATTCCAGCAAGGCCAACTCCGCGTCGCTGACTTTCTCGTCGCTGGCGGCGGTCATGGTGTCGATGAGGTCCAGCTTGCGCACAGTCGGCTTGCCGTCCCGATCGGGGGGGCCGGCCAGCGTGCCTGCCTCCATGGGCCCGCCCGAAACGAAAATCGTCGGGATGTTGGTGCGCACGGCAGCCATCATCATGCCCGGCGTGATCTTGTCGCAGTTGGTGATGCATACCATGGCGTCGGCGCAGTGGGCGTTCACCATGTACTCCACGCTGTCGGCGATTAGGTCGCGGCTGGGCAGCGAATAGAGCATGCCGGTGTGGCCCATCGCGATGCCGTCGTCGATGGCGATAGTGTCGAATTCGGCGCCCCAGCCGCCCGCGGCGTCGATCACCTTCTTCACCCGCTGGCCGATCTCGTGCAGGTGGACGTGCCCGGGCACGAACTGGGTGAAACTGTTGACGATGGCGATGATGGGCTTTTCGAAATCAGCCTCGCTCATTCCGTTGGCGCGCCAGAGGGCGCGCGCGCCCGCCATCCTGCGCCCGTGGGTGGTGGTGTGACTGCGATATTCTGGCATGCCCATAGCTATAGGATCTTCGGGCCGCGTCGTCCACCCCCTGCTGGCAGGGCACGATCAGTTCTTCGACAAGAGCGCGGAAGTGGCTATATTCCCTACCGGTGTTCTATGCGTGAAATCGTAGCCGATCAGAGTCTGGTTGCTGCCTGCGGTTTGTACTGCGGCGCTTGCCGCAAGTACCTGCAGGATCGTTGCCCTGGTTGTCGCGCCAACGAGAAAGCCAAGTGGTGTGGGGTCAGAAGTTGCTGCCTGCAGCGCGGCTACCAGAGCTGCGCCGACTGCGCCGAGTTTTCCGACGTCAAGGACTGCAAGAAACATAACAACTGGATAGCCCGGATGTTCGGCCTGATCTTCCGTTCCAACCGCGCGGCGTGCGTTGCGGTCATTCGGGAGCAGGGCTATCCGGTCTTTGCCGCCGACATGGCGGCAAAGAAGAGACAGAGCCTTCCGCGCTAGGGGTGTCGGACACCCCCTTAGTAGACCCGCATTTGGCCGCTCACTATCACCAAAGCGGTCATTTGCAGGATTCCTGCGTAGTAGCGGCTTGATCCTGTCGGGGGCACCAGATTCCAGACCTCGTTGACGAAGTCAGTTCGGATGTCGGTGGTGGCTACCAGCGCCAACGTGCCATTCGCTGCGATCAGCGATCCATTGTGCATCGACGAGATCGTGTTGCCATCGAGAGAGAACTCGACGCCGTAGGTCGCAAGGCCTTGTCGGTAGAAGAACTGTAAGAGCTGATTGCTCTCATCGACCAGCCACGGCTGGCCTCCCGACCAAATGCGATCGAGCGCCACATTGAAGAAAATGCGGTGGCACCCGGCCGAGAATGTGTCGAAGTTCGGCACGGGCGTGCCATCGAAGGTCGCGCGCGTGGGCATGAGCCCGGTCGTCGGATGGGCCGAGACTTTCCAGTACGCTCGCGCCACGGCCGCCGCCTGCGACCAGAAGGGATCGCCGGTGGCTTGGTGCCACAGGTCGTAGTACGCCGGCATGACGATGGAAGGACTCGACACTCCCGCCGAGTCGGTGGTCGGCGTATTGTAGGGCAATTTGCTCTTGGCATCGAACGTGGCGGTAATTCCGTCGACGATGCCACAGTTGTAGGTCTCCTTGTTGCGGATCAGATCCAGCAGCGTCGCGGCCTCAGCGCCATAGTCAATGGTGCCGGGCGCGGTTTGCCAGCGTCCTCGCGCCAGCAGCAGCGCGGTGGCGATGTGCTGCAGGCCGTATGGGTCGTAGCAGCTCACAGCGTCTGGGCTTTGACAGAACGAAGGGAAGTAGCCCTGGGCTGCTGCTCCATCGCCGATTTGAATCGACTTGGCGTAGCGCCACAGGTGGTCGAATTCGTCGCGCTTATCCAGCGAAACGGTGATGACCATCGCGAGGCCGATGCCCTCGGTGCGAATGTCGTCGTGAAAGGCATCAAGGATGTACGCCTTGTCGGTTCCGACCGGAACGTAGATGGCTTCTGTGGCCGGATCGCCGTGAAAGAGCTGCTCGAAGACAGCCTCGACCTTCGCCGAGATCTCGCTGTCGCTCTTTCCGAGTAGATCGCGAAAAGCGTTGGGGTACGAAATGGGGCCGGTCAGTGGCGCAAGCTTGAGAACACGATCGACGCCGCCCCCGTCCGGGGTGAGGGCACGTTCCGTGCACCCCAGTGAATCGAGAGTGCTCTGGCAGGACGTGAGCAGCAGGACCGGGCCGAGAATACCCATGAACCGCGCGAACTCAGGGCCAGCCATCACTGCTCCGCGTAGGGCCGAGGGGCCTTACGCCGACGCGATCGGAAAGCCGTTGGTTTCCGGCGATGGCTATATCGACCCGACGGTATTTATCGACGATGACGGTCAAGCGTATTTGTATTGGGGAAATCCAACTCTATGACATGGTGAAGTTGAATGCAGACATGGTCTCCTATTCAGGAGACATTGTGAAGGTGCCTATGAATGCCACGACGGTAAACAACATGTATCTGGAAGGACCGTGGTTCTATAAGGCTCTGGCGGTACTCAGGTCGGCGGTGAAGGGACAGGGTGCAGCTGTCGCAGCGTTCCCGGCAGCGGCGATAGAGCGCTGCCCGTCTTGGCGTTGCTATTTGCAGCGCTCTTCCGGCGACGTCCGACGCGTGCGCGTCGCTAGCGTTTCCTGGCTCGATGGCATCCTCGTCAGGAGTGGCACAGCATGGTAACTCGACTCGGCATTGGCGCATCGAGACCGGCACTTTCCTGCGGCCCCGTTGCCGCCGCGCCAAGCGGCGTGGTCATCCCCCGATTTCCACAGGAGCAGATGTGATGAAATCGAAGCTTGCTTTCTCGGCTGTTGTGACCCTGTCGGCCCTCATAGGCTGTGGCGCGCCCAATAGAGGGGGAGGAACCTCGCCCACCGCCGGAACCACGAGCACGGGCGGCGGCCCGGCATCGGGTGGCAGCAGTGGAGACTCTGGCGGGAGCGGCGGAACCGGGGGAATCGGCAGCTCTGCAAGCTCGGGCGGCGCGACCGGATCCGGCGGAGCGACGGGTTCAGGCGGAGCAACGGCGTCCGGAGGTGCGACCGACTCGGGCGGCGCGACCCGCGTAGGCGGATCCACTGCCCTCGGCGGAGCCACTGGTTCGGGTGGCTCCTCGGGCCGTGGTGGCGCGACCGGTTCGGGCGGGGCAACCGGGTCGGGCGGTGCCGCGGGGTCGGGCGGTGCCACGGGGTCGGGCGGTGCGACCAATTTGGGCGGAGCCACGGGCGGAACCGCCGGCTCGAGCGGGACGACGACGGGTCCCCAGGGGCCTTGCGACATCTATCAATCCGGCAACACGCCCTGTGTGTCGGCCCACAGCACGGTTCGCGCCCTCTACGGAGCCTACAGCAAAGCCCTCTACCAGGTCAGGCGCGCCGACAATACCACCAAGGACATTCCGCTTCTCAGCGCTGGAGGCTTTGCCGATTCATCCGTGCAGGACACGTTCTGCGCTGGCACGACGTGCACCATTTCGATCATCTACGACCAGTCCCCCCAAGGTAACGACCTGAAAGCCTCGCCGAAGGCGACGTGGTTGCCGAATGGAGGCAAGGAAGCGCCTCTCAACGCCGCCGCCAAGTACACGGTGGGAGGCCATGCGGTCTACGGCGTCTATGTCATCAACCATCAGTACATTGGCTATAGAAACAACAGTACCTCCACCGGGCTCGCGAAGAACGACGAGCCGGAGTCCATGTACATGGTGGTGGATGCAAAGCGCCACAGCAATGATTGCTGCTTCGACTACGGGAATGCGGAAACCAGTGGCACCGACGAGGGCAATGCCACGATGGAGTGCGTATATTGGGGGGACATCTCGAAGTGGTCCAAGGGGACTGGCACCGGTCCCTGGGTTGAGGCCGACTTTGAAAACGGCGTCTTTCATGGAGGCGACCCCAACGTAGCACCAGCTAGTAACACGCCCCTTGTCGCCGCCGCCTTTGCCACGCTTATCCTCAACGGCCCTTCGGGGAACCACTATACGATGAAGGGCGGTGATGCTCAGACCGGCAAGCTCGTGACCAAGTATGATGGTGTGCGTCCACCTGGCTACAATCCCCAGCATAAGGAAGGCGCTGTCGTCCTAGGAACAGGTGGTGACGGCAGCGACGGTAACGACGGCACCTTCTTCGAGGGATCCATAACCAAAGGCGCATCGACCGATGCGATCGACGACCTCCTTCAGGCCAACATCGTCGCTGCGGGCTACGGGCGCTGACAAGGCAGGGGAGAGGGATATCTGATGTGTCCCTCATTTCCATCACAGTCGGTCTTCTCACAAATGGCACGTAGCGACTAGCGCAAAGGAGTCAGAGGCGGCGCGGTGAGGAGCGGGGGATCCAACGTCGGCGGCGGAGGATTAGGCTCTGGCGGTGGAAGCCGAACTTATGTGCTGGAAAGAACGAGCTTCGAGCAGGAAGCATCATCTCCATTCTGCCCGCGGCTTGCCAGATCCCGCCTCCGAGGTTGTTTCAGCGCCGAGATGCGCTCCTTTGCCTAGCCTCTCCGCAGTTTGGAGTGCTTGCGGCCATAGACGACGTAGATGACCAGGCCGATCGCCATCCAAGCGAAGAGGCGGATGAGCGTGTGGGTGGTGGCGGTGTACATCAGGCCACCGGAAAAGAGAGCGCCCAGGATCGGGATGACGAACGGCCCGCCTGGCACCCTGAAGGAACGTGGGATGTCCGGGCGCCTGAGGCGCAGGATCATCACGCCCAGGCTGACCAGCATGAAAGCAAACAAGGTGCCGATGCTGGTCAGCTCACCCAGGATGTCAATGGGAAGAAGACCGCCTGCCACCGCACAGGCCAGGCCGGTGGTGATGGTGGTGACGTGCGGCGTGCCGAAGCGCGGGTGGACCTTGGCCGCGATGGGAGGCAGCAGGCCGTCGACTGCCATGGAGAAGAAGATGCGCGGCTGGCCCATCAGCATGACCACCATGACCGAGGAGAGACCAGCGATGGCGCCGATCTCCACCGCAATCTCCAACCAACGCACGCCGGTGGCCGCAATTCCCAGAGCCATGGGGTAGGGCACGGAGAGCCTGCTGTAGTGAACCACCCCGGTCAGGATGAGCGACACGGTGATGTAGAGCACCGTGCAGATGGCGAGCGAGCCGAGAATGCCGATAGGCAGATCGCGCCGCGGATTGCGTGTCTCCTGCGCCGCCGTGGACACGGCGTCGAACCCGATGTACGCGAAGAAGACCATGGTCGCGCCCTGCAGAATACCGGAGATGCCGTAGCGGCCGAAGGTGCCGGTGTTGTTCGGGATGAACGGGTGCCAGTTCTCGGTGCGGATAAAGGGCGCAGCGGCGGCGATGAAGAGCAAGACCACCGCGACCTTGATGATCACAATCACGGAGTTGAAACGGGCCGACTCCTTGATGCCCACCACCAGGATGGCGGTGACAAACAGGGTAATCAGCATCGCTGGCAGGTTGATGATTGCGCCGGTGAACTGGACGTGCCGGTGCGCCTCGCTCCACACCAGGGGCGAGCTAGTCCAGGTCGCGGGCATCTTCCACCCGGTCACGTTGGCCACGAAGGCGACCACGTAGCCTGACCAGCCCACGCTCACCGTGGCCGCGCCCACCAGGTATTCCAGGATCAAGTCCCATCCGATGATCCAGGCCACCAGCTCGCCCATGGTGGCGTACGAATAGGTGTACGCGCTACCCGCGATTGGGATCATGGACGCCATTTCGGAGTAGCACAGGCCCGCGAAGGCGGACGCGATGCCCGCCACGGTGAAGGAGAGCGCGACGGCAGGGCCGGCGTTGGCGGCGGCAGCCCGGCCGGTGAGCACGAAGATGCCGGTGCCGATGATGGCCCCAATGCCGAGCAGCACCAGGTCCAATGCGGTCAAGGTGCGCTTCAGGCCATAGGCAAACTCCGCATCCGCGCGCAGCTTGTCCACACTCTTGGTGGCGAACAAAGGATGGGCCACTAGCTGGCCTCCTTTTCGGTCGGCTGAGCCCGCGGTCGATCCCTGGCCGCGGAATGCAGCAGGGCCAGGGCACTGTAGGTCGCCACTCCGATGACCAGCCAGCGAAGCTGGTCGACTCTTAGCTCGCGTACCACATAGGCCGCCAGCAGCACGCCCGGCACTCCACCCAGGGCCAGGCCCAGGGCGGCGCGCGGCGAGTAGCTGCCGCGTCCGATGAAGCGAATTCCGCTGGTTGGCATGATGAAGGCGCAAGAACCCATCATCACCGGGAACACCGCTTTCAGGTCCATGCCGAGAAACCCGAACAGGATGAGGCTGGGCGCGTAGGCGCCGATGCCCAGATTCATCAAGGCGCCAAAGGCAAAGTTGCCGGCCAAGCCGGCGCCCATGCGCCAGCCGTGCAGGCCCAGGGTGTCTCCTCCTCCGGGCAGATAGTGCAAGGCACTGGCCAGCATCAACCCCGCAGCCCCGAGCAGCGCGAAGCCCATGCCGATCTGGATCTTGCGCTTGGGCCATCCCGCCACCACGCCGGCGCCCAGCCACGATCCAAGCACCGATGCGGCGATGAGCAACACGAGAGAGGTCATTTCCACTTGGACGATGTGGATGTAGATCACCGCCTGGGCCACGGTTGGCCACATGTGACCGACTAGCAGGGTTCCCGGGATCAGGCGATCGGGGACGAGACGGAACAGCTTGTAGATGGATGTGGTGGTTGCGTATGAGCCGATGCCCAAGGTATCGAAGAAGTTGGTGACGAAGCCGATGCCGGTTTGCATCGGCGAGGGCGGTCCGGCTCGTGTGGCGGCGGCCTCAAAGTCATCGCCGGCTGCCCCGTCCCTGTGCATGCCAGCCGGTGTCCGCCTGCGAGCGATGTCACGGCCCCAAAGCGCAGTGAAGACCGCGCCGAAGCCGCCCAAGGTCAGCATGAGAAGTCCTCTCACCCCAAGCATGGACGCCATGCTACACGGAAGTCGTGCTTGACGCATGCGCGGACGCTCGGGCTGGACGAAGATGGGCGCCGGTCACAGGGATGGGGAGATTCAGCCATGCTTAACCTGCGCTCTCAGTGTGCCGATGAAGTCACTATCGGGCTTCAGGCCCGTAAGGCAGTGAAGCACGTGGACGTCAAAGCAGGATCTGCCCAGGCCAGCCCGCTACAAGAGGGCAAGCCGCGGCCGCTGGTTCTCGTCGTGGATGATGATGAGACCTTCGCGCGCTCATGCGTGCGCGTCTTGCAGAACTGGGGCTATGGGGTGCAGACGGCGTCAGATGGTGGCGCGGCGATTGCGCTTGCGCGCACGCATCAATTCGATGTCGTGCTGACCGACATCCAGCTTCCCAACTACAGTGGCCTCGACATCCTGCGTGCGTTTCGCGAGTGCGACCGCGACACACCCGTGGTCCTGATGACGGGAGGCCCAGGTCTGGACAGCGCGCGTGTGGCGGTGGAATGGGGTGCACTGAGTTACCTCATCAAGCCGCTTTCCATGCCCCAACTTCGGGACGTGCTTTCGCGCGCGGTGCAGATGCACCGAGTGGCGCGGCGGGAGCGACGCATCTTGCACTGCACTGAGGAGCACGAACGCGAGTTGGAGGCGACGCGGCTGCGCTTTGACCAGGCACTAGCTGGAATGTGGACTGCATTCCAGCCGATCGTCTCATGGTCACGCAAGGTCGTGGTGGCCTACGAAGCGCTCATGCGTACGACCTGCGCGGAATTGTGCTCACCCTTCGAGATTCTCAAGACCGCCGAGGCGCTCGACCAGATACCGACGCTGGGGCGCAAGACGCGGGGGCAGGTTGCGGACGTGATGCGCGACCACCCGAATCTGCCTGGGGTATTTGTCAATCTACACGCGCTCGACCTGGCGGACGACGATCTCTATTCGCCCCACGCACCTTTGTCCGAGTTCGCCTCGCGCGTTCATCTTGAGATCACCGAACGCATGGCACTGGAGAGAATTCCCGACATCCGCGAGCGCGTGGCCCGCTTGCGCACGCTGGGCTATCGCATCGCGGTCGATGATCTGGGCGAGGGCTACTCGGGGCTGAACAGTTTCGCACAGCTTGAACCCGACGTGGTCAAGCTGGACATGTCGCTCATCCGCGGCATCGACACCACGCCGACCAAACGCAAAATGGTACACGCGCTGGCCAGCCTGTGCATTGAGCTAGATACGCCGATGGTGGCCGAGGGAGTCGAGACCACGGCCGAACGCGACATCCTGGTCGACCTGGGCGCCGATCTCTTCCAGGGCTACCTTTTTGCGCGGCCTGGCGCCCCATTCCCGGTACCGAACATCTAGCACAGCCGGGCCGGGCACTTTCGTCGGAGAGCGATGCATTATTTGGCGTGAGAATCGACTCTCGTCTGCGGGCGCAGTTGTAGAGTTGCGCTCGCAAAACTTCCTGTTGCTTCGCTGACACAGCGGACGTAAGAAGACTGCGTTTTTCCTAAGTTTTACCCCCGGGAGGACCACGACATGGCTCGCAAGAAAGTCACGATTGACGGCAATGAAGCCGCTGCCTACGTGGCGCATAAGACCAACGAGGTCTGCGCCATCTATCCCATCACGCCTTCGTCGAACATGGGTGAGTGGGCCGATGAGTGGTCGGCCGCGGGCCGCACCAACATCTGGGGCACGGTCCCGTCCGTGGTCGAGATGCAGAGCGAGGCGGGCGCAGCCGCCACGACCCACGGCGCCCTTCAGTCCGGCGCCCTGACGACCACGTTCACAGCCGCGCAGGGGCTGTTGCTCATGATTCCGACCATGTTCAAGGTCGCGGGCGAGCTGACCTCCACGGTCTGGCACGTCTCGGCCCGCACCGTGGCCACCCATGCCTTGTCGATCTTCGGCGACCACAGC
>PMJO01000118.1:9641-33187 GCA_003158455.1 Myxococcales bacterium
GATCGAGCAGCTCACCGACGACGATATCAAGGCCATGGTCACCGACGACTTGGTCAACGCCCACCGCGCCCGGGGCATGACGCCCGACCGTCCCGTGTTACGCGGCACCGCGCAGAACCCCGACGTGTTCTTCCAGGGGCGCGAGGCGTGCAACAACTACTACGACGCGACCCCGGCCATCGTGCAGGCGCAGATGGACAAGTTCGCCAAGATCGTGGGCCGCTCTTACCACCTGTTCGAGTACGTTGGCCCGGCGGATGCCGAGCGCGTGATCGTGGTCATGGGAACCGGGGCCGAGATCGTGCACGAGACCGTGGATGTCTTGGCCAAGAAGGGCGAGAAGGTCGGCGTGGTCAAGGTGCGCCTGTACCGTCCGTTCTCGATTGAGCACTTGGTGGCCGCCCTGCCCAGGTCGGTCAAGGCCATCTCGGTCTTGGATCGCACCAAAGAGCCGGGCTGCGCGGGCGAACCGATGTACCAGGACGTGATCACGGCCCTGGCCGAGTTCCAGTCGGCGGGCAAGCTGCCCTTTGCTATGCCCAAGGTGGTGGGCGGACGCTATGGTCTGTCGTCCAAGGAGTTCACCCCGGCCATGGTCAANNATGGTCAAGGCGGTGTTCGACGAGCTGAAGAAACCAGCCCCAAAGAACCACTTCACCGTGGGCATCAACGACGACGTGACCCACACCTCGCTCGCTGTGGACTACAGCTTCTCCACCGAGACCGATGCGGTGAAGCGCTGCTTGTTCTACGGACTTGGCTCTGACGGCACGGTCGGCGCTAACAAGAACTCGATCNNTCGATCAAGATCATCGGCGAGGATCCCCGCTTCTATGCCCAGGGATACTTCGTCTACGACTCGAAGAAGGCCGGTGCGGTCACCGTGTCGCACCTGCGTTTCGGGCCCGAGGTGATTCGATCCAGCTACCTGATCACGGAATCCCAATTCCTGGCCTGCCACCAGTGGTCGTTTCTTGAGCGCTACGACATGCTGCAGTTCTGCCAGCCCGGCGGCGTGTTCTTGCTCAACAGCGTGTATGGGCCGGATGAGGTCTGGGACAAGCTGCCGCAAGAAGTGCAGAAGCAGATTATCGACAAGAAGCTGCGCTTCTACGTGATCGACGCCTACAAGGTGGCGAAAGAGACCGGCATGGGGGCGCGTATCAACACCATCATGCAGACCTGCTTCTTCAATATCTCGGGTGTGTTGCCGCCGGACGAGGCCATCGCCAAGATCAAGAAGACCATCGAGAAGACCTACCAGCGCAAGGGGCCAGAGGTGGTGCAGAAGAACTACAAGGCCGTGGATCATTCGGTGGCCAATTTGAAGCAGGTCAACTACCCGCAAAAGGTTTCGAGCAGCCTCAAGATGCCGCCCATCGTGGCCAAAGAGGCGCCCGAGTTCGTGCACAAGGTAACCGCCGAGATCATTGCTGGCCGTGGCGACAAGCTGCCGGTCAGCGTTTTCCCGGTCGACGGAACCTTCCCGACCGACACCGCGCGCTGGGAGAAGCGCAACATCGCGATGGAGATCCCGGTGTGGTATCCGGACATCTGCATTCAGTGCAACAAGTGCACTCTGGTCTGCCCGCACGCCTCGATTCGCGCCAAGGTTTTCGATCCGATGCACCTGGCAAACAAGCCGGCGACCTTCAAGGCCACCAAGTACAAGGCCAAGGAATTCGGCGATGTGATGTACGCCCTGCAGAGCGCGCCCGAAGACTGCACCGGCTGCACCCTGTGCGTGGAGGTTTGTCCGGCCACTGACAAGAAGGACAAGACCAAGAAGGCCATCATGATGGAGCCGCAGATTCCACTGCGCGCCCAGGAACGCGAGAACTACGCCTTCTTCCTCGATTTGCCCGAGGTGGACCGCCGCCTGGTCAAGGTCGACACGGTCAAGGGTTCGCAGTTCCTGCAGCCGCTCTTCGAGTACTCGGGGGCTTGCGCGGGATGCGGCGAAACCCCGTACGTGAAGCTCTTGACCCAGCTTTTCGGCGATCGCGCCATCATCGGCAACGCCACCGGATGCTCGTCGATCTACGGCGGCAACCTACCCACCACCCCCTATGCCAAGAACAAGGACGGGCGCGGCCCGGCCTGGAACAACTCGCTGTTCGAGGACACGGCCGAGTTTTCGCTTGGCTTCCGCGTGACCATCGACAAGCAGAACGACTACGCCAAGGTTCTGTTGAAGAAGCTGTCGGGTCAGTTGCCGGGCGAGCTGGTCAGCGGGCTGATGGAAGCCAACCAGTCCGACGAGAAGGGTATCTACGCGCAGCGCGAGCGGGTGGCTTTGCTCAAGCAGAAGCTGGCCGCGATTGCCGATCCCGACGCGAGGAACCTGGCCGGCGTGGCCGACATGCTGGTCAAGAAGAGCGTGTGGGCGGTGGGCGGCGACGGCTGGGCCTACGACATCGGATACGGTGGGCTTGACCACGTCCTGGCCAGCGGTCGCAATGTGAACATCCTGGTAGTAGACACCGAGGTGTACTCAAACACCGGTGGCCAGTGCTCGAAGGCGACCCCGACCGGAGCGGTGGCCAAGTTCGCCGCGGCCGGCAAGCCAATGCCGAAGAAGGACTTGGGCATGATGGCCATCGCGTATCGCAACTGCTACGTCGCCAAGATCGCCATGGGCTACAGCGACATCCAGAGCGTGCGAGCCCTGATCGAGGCCGATGCCTACGACGGGCCGTCCATCGTCATCGCGTACAGCCACTGCATCGCCCACGGCATCGACATGGCCAAGGGCATGGAGAACCAGACCGCGGCAGTGGACAGCGGTGCCTGGACCCTGTACCGCTTCAACCCGGGGTCGTACGACAAGGGCGAAAACCCGCTCAAGCTCGACTCCAAGGCACCCAAGATGACCTACGAACAATGGGCCATGACCGAGACTCGCTTCCGTTCGCTGGCCCAGGTCATGCCGGATCGCGCGCGTGCCCTTATGGAGCAGGGTCAGCGCGAAGCCCAGGCGCGCTGGAAACTGTACGAGGCTCTGGCAGTGGCCGGGTCGAGTTCGCCGTTTGCGCCGCCTGCAAGCGACAAGCCATCGTAATGGGAACCCTAGGAGGGTTCGCTTCGCCCTTCGGNNAGCTCGCCGGCTCCCCACGCGATCGTCGTTATGTGAAGTAACAAAGGCTCGGGAACCTGCAAAGGCTCCCGGGCCTTTTTTCTTGCCGCCGCCTAGTACGGAGCCACGCCCTGCAGACAGAAATTGAAGGGCTGCGCAGCGGCATTGAGTCCAGGTACTTGGATAAGGACCTGGTCGAGCGGGGTGTTATCATAGGGAACCGTGGTGGCGTCGCCCCAGCACTTGCTGTTGAAGTCGGCCCACTTGACAGTCCCGCTGCCGCCCGCGATTGGGTAGCACCACTGTTGGGTGGGATAGCCCGCCGGGCCTTGGATTACGAGGCGCAAAGGAGAGGCGCCGGTGTTGGCGACTTGCCACTTCACGCCTGTGCCGGTCGGCGTCCACGTAATCGATGGATCGAAGGTGACAGCTTTTTCCTGTGCGATGTTCACACCGAGCATGGCGATGCCACCCCAGTTGGGATCCTGGGCCACGATGCCCGACGTGCACAGCGGCGAACCAGCTTTGACCGCGGTGAATCCGGCCCCACCTTGACTGGCGGGCGTCGGGGTGATCGTGGTGCCCAGGTTCGGCGTCTCGGTGGCGGTCCAGGCCCAGCCCTGCCAGGGACCGGCCGTCACATAGCCGGAGTCATCGACCATGAAACCCGGCATGAGCGACCCGCTGGTGCCGCCGCTGCCGGTTATCCCAGTCGCGCCGCCGCCGCCACCGGCTCCGCCCGCGCCGCTGCCAGAACCGGTGACGAAAGCGACGTCGTCGATGTACATATCGAAGGTGGTGCCAGTCGCGAAGTGCCACTGCACTGACATGATTCCGTTCGAGGCAAAGGGCAGGTTCGGGACGCCCCATCCGGCGTGGGTCAGTTGAGTCCAGTAGATTGTGTGTTGGTCCCAGTTAGGGGTAAGCGTGAACGAGGCAAAGTAGTCGTCGTAGCATCCGCTTCCCGAG
This sequence comes from Myxococcales bacterium, assembly GCA_003158455.1. Lineage (GTDB taxonomy): Bacteria > Myxococcota_A > Polyangia > Fen-1088 > Fen-1088 > Fen-1137. The sequence goes on from PMJO01000118.1 coordinate 13,687, forward strand.
CACACGCCGCCCGAAGGGTCAGTGTTGGCGTCAGGGAAGTGAATGGAAACAACTGGGTTTGCGCCCGCGGTTTCGCCGAGGCGCGCCCAAAACTTGATTCCGCCATAGCCGCGGCTAGTGGCGGTGTAGCCGATCTTGCTCGTCGCGGTGGCACCTGGGTTGTCAAGATCGAATCCGACGCCTGCGCCCCAAAGGTTCGTGGCGGTGGCGCTGGAGGGCGCACACCTGCCGTAGGTTCGTATGGAGTGGGCACTGCCGTTGGCGCCCGGAGTGGCGTAGGTGGAAAACGGCTGCCCTGGTGCGGGCGTCTGAACGGTTTGGGGAGCGCCATCGTTGAATGTGTACCAACCGCTGACTCGGCCTTCGCAGGGCGGCAGCACGCCACCGAGAGGCTGCTCCATGTTGTCGATGAGCCCAGGCGTACACACGACAGGCGAGCCACCCGCCCCGGCTGAGCCGCCTGTGCCGCCCTGTCCGCCGGTTCCGGTGGGATTCGGCCCGACGGCCGTCAAGACAACCGTGACATCGGCCTCACCACCCGAAACCAGATTCTTGCTGGCCTGGCCATACGCCACGATCTTGGTCTGCGCGTCGAGCCCGTTGATGCTCACGTCGATATTGCCGATACGCGATGCGGGCATGGTGGCCGAAAGGGTGGTGGGAAAGCCGATGGGCGCCGATGAAGCATTGGATGGGTAGTTGCGGGTCTCGGACGCGTCGGCGTTGGTGAATATCACGTTGAGGCGCGCAATCCCGGTCAGGCCAGGGGCTTCTACCCTGACGAGCAGGACGTCTTGGGAGGTATCGCTACCGCCTTTGCAGGCGAGCGTCAGAAAAGCCAGGCTGAGGAGAATTCGTCGCATGGAGGTCCCCTTGGATGTCCCCTATGGTTGGAAGATGGGCTGGTTGCCGAGGGTCGTGCTTGGGATACCGTTCGATGAGCCGGAGGAGAGCACGATGGCGGTAATTACGCCTGCCGCAACAACCACGCCCACTCCCGTCCAAAACCACCACGTGGTGAACACGGAAGGGGATTCGGCCGCAGGCGTTGTGGCCTGGGCGTGAAGGTCAGTGGCTGGGGGCATTGCGACCATTGGCTGGATCGCAGGGGGCGCTGGCCAGGGCGACGCCGGCGCCACCGGTATCTGGGAATTACTCGCGCCCTGCTCGAAAGATGGAGCCGCAGCCGGCAAGGCACTGCCTTGCATCTGGGCAGCCGGGGGGAAAGCGGCGGGTGGGGTTGTGGCAGGCGGGCCAGCGGGCACGCTGGCCTGAACCGGAACTGCAGGCGGGGTAGCGGCAGGCGGAGCAGTGGGTATGCTGCCTTGAACCTGAAAAGCGGGTGGTAGCGCGGCAGGTGGGGCAGCGGGCACGCTGTCCTGAACCTGAACCACGGGTGGGGTAGCGGCAGGTGGAGCAGTAGGCAGGGTTTCCCCTGGCGGCGCGGTTTGCTCTTTCTTCATTTGAGCCACCAGCTTCTCGAGCTCAGGAATCCGCTTCTCCACCTGCGCCCGGTTGGCAGCGTCGGCCGGAGCCGTGCGCAGATAGGATCGATAGGCGACGATCGCACGGTCGGGCTTGCCTGCAAGCCGGTAGGCCTGACCTATGTTGAAGAGCAGAGCAGGGTCCGACACCTGGCGATAGGCTTCCTCGTAGTGGCGGGCAGCGTCCTCGTAGTAGCCCAGGTTGTAGGCGGCTGTGCCGGCTGCCACCTCGGTGCGGGCGATGTCCTCTCTCTGGCCTGCCCGGGCCGGCAGACCGACGAACAAGACCAGCAAGCCCAGCCCGAGTTGAATCTCAAACGATCGAACAGCCATCGAAGTCTCCTGCCACAAGGCAGCAGCCATTCTTGCCCTATGGACCACCGTCAGTCAAACAGTCGGTGCCCTAGTGGTTGCTGGGGTCCAAGTACTTGTCCGGCTCCTGGCGCTGGAAGTGCTCCATCTGTGCCTTCTCGAGGCCGCGAATGATTTGCTGGGCTGGGCCGGCTGACATCTGGAAGGGGCAGAAGTCGGCAGAGCGGAAAGCGATGTCTTGCCTTACCACCTGGTTTGGGTGTTTCTGCAGCTGCAGGCCGAAGCACATGATTTCACCGTCCTTGCCAAATCGGCCAGTGGCCATGATCTCCACGCATTCGAAGATGGTCTTGAGCGGACAAGGCCGCGCTTCATAGCGCTCGTGGACCAGGCCATCGCGCCCGGGACGGAGGGGGATGTTTCGTCCCTGGACGCTGACCGAAGTTGCCGCCGCCGGGTTGTCCCAGGGGAGCGGGCCAGGCACCGGCTCGAAGGTGAGGAAGCGGGCGTTTACCGGCAGAGCCAGCCCGGATTTCACGACTTCAATGAAGCCGTCCAGGTTGGCATCGACATCACGCTCGGACGTGGTCCCGTCGCCAAGTTGCTTGTGACAGGAAACGAGCAAGACAAGACAAAGGACGCCACCGATCAGACGAGCGCACCGCATGCCACTATCCTCGCTCGGGTCGAGACCGGCCTCAAGAAACCACCATCGACAATTACAGGACGGTAATGTTGATCGTGCAATCACTGTTGCAATAGACTTTGGCGTCAGAGGCGTCCGATTTCTTCATGTTGGCGTCTACCGGCACGCCGTTCAGCGGACCCATGTCGCATTGTTCGCCTTGATTCGTGTCGATATTGCCGTCGCCGCAGAAGTGAGGCTTCATGCATCCGAAAGTGCATTCGACCGAGCCGCCGCTGGAGGCCGAGCCGTTCTTCGGGCCGAGGTCGCATTCTTCTGTCCCATTCACAATGTTATCCCCGCAGAAAGGTCCCCACTTGCACTGGGTCGTGCACCCGCCGTACGTGGTGTCATCGTTCGGTCCCGGGCAGCCCTTTGGAGCCGGCATCGTGCCATCGCCACAGTCGCATTCCTCGTCAGCCACCGTCACCCCATCCCCGCACTTGGGCGTGCATTCGCTGGGAGCCGCATTGAACCCGCTGAAGGTCAGCTTGTAGGATGAACCATCGGTCTGGCGTTCCGCTTGAAAAACCGCGATCTCGTAGACCTGCCCGTTCTGTAACCCGAGAGCCGCAGACTGTTTGATCGCGGCAGGCGGCGGGATGGGATAGGTCTGGGTGATGGTCGTGGCGCCGTTGCCGTCCGCTCCGATGACGATATTGCCATCGATGGGAGTATGAATACCGCCCAGGTCCACAGCGAGCTTTCGGTTGACGAACACCCACACGTCGTCGTCGCCGACGAAGTCGAGCGTGTATGTCTTGGTCTTGTCATAGAGGAACCAGTAGCGGACTTCGCTGGTGAAACTGAAGTTGTGCAGGCGATCTTTCCCGCTGGCATCCTTGTCGTGTGGCCAGGTATTAGACGCATCGTAGTATGGTGGAATAGTCGCGAAGTGCCGTTCCGTCAGAGGAGTGAAGAGATCGTCGTCAACCGGAAAAAAGAGCGGATTGCCATCGACCGTGGCGACGATGATTGTGGCGGTGTAGGAACCGTTGCTCGTGGAGCACGTGAGCATCGTCCCTCCCGCCGCAATCAGGGTATCGCAGTCGGTTGGGTTCGGGTCTACCGACGTGCAGGGGATGGGGTTGCCGGATGCGTCCGTCTTCTCCCGTCCGACGTTGCCGCAGTAGTAGGCTATCTTCGTGGTGTTCCACTGCTCGCCGTTGGCTCCGTAGCGGTTGACGTAGTTCCCCTTGCCATCGTTCCAAAGGGTCATCTTGGACGCGGTTGGGTGATTGAGCCCCGAAGTGTCTCGATACCACTTGGAGAACGAATCGACGCTAGCCACGTGGGCACTGCTGAGACCCGAGTACACTGGCTTGCCGTTGGTATCGAGAGTCCCTTTGACGATGCCCGTGAGGGGAGCATATGAACCGGTGACCCCAAGTTCAAAATCGTCGGGAGTGACGCTACTATTGTACCTGAAGTCGCGATAGATAACCGGGACATTCATCTTGTCGCCCAGGGTCGGCTGGGTGCAGGTCCAGCCAGGCTCGATCTGGCAGTCACTGGAACAGCCGTCCCCGCTCGCGTGGTTGCTGTCGTCGCACTTCTCGCCCAGCACGATGCCGTCGCCGCACTTCGAAGTGCAGGAGGCGCCGCTGCAGTCGGGTTCGATCTGGCAATCCTCGGAGCAGCCGTCGAATGGCTCGGTGTTGCCGTCGTCGCAGCCCTCCGCGCCCTCGACCTTGCTGTCGCCACAGGTCGTGTGCGTGCATTTGCTCGGCTGGCCGCTGCACTTGTAGCCTATCTCAATCTTGCAGGTGGCCGAGCAGCCGTCCCCGCTTTGCGTGTCGCCATCGTCGCAAGCCTCGCTGGCGGTGATCACTCCGTCGCCACAAAATGGCGTGCACGGCTTTCCTGGCACGCGACACTGGTAGCCGGGTTCAATCTTTTGGCAGTTTGCCGAGCAGCCATCTCCGGAGACAGTGTTGTTGTCGTCACATACTTCATCGCTGGTCAGTTTTCCATTCCCACATACCCTTTGATCAACGCAGGGTTCTCCCGGGGTTGGACACAAGAAGTCGGCTTCGATCTGACAGATGGCGTTGCACCCGTCGCCGTTCTTCCGGTTGCCGTCATCGCATTGCTCGCCCGGGTCCAGCTTGCCGTCGCCACAGTTCTTCACACTGATGGTGCCTGCGTCCGTCCGATTGACACAACCAACAACTCCGCACGTGCCACTGCCACCGGTGCCGCCAGTTGACGGTCCCCCTCCGCCGCCGGTTCCGCCGCCCGCTCCGGCTTGGCCTTGCCCGCCTGTGGATTCGTTGTTGGTGACCTTGGCGGCGCCACAGCTCGCTCCCGCTATCAGAACAGTTGCGCCTGCCAAGACCAGGGTGCCCCAACCTCTCGCGATGCGGGCACCGAGATGAACAGAAATCGTGCGCGTTGACATTGGACGCACCTCGTCTAAGGGGGAATGCATAGCCGACAACCTTCAACCGCCAATCAGATAACAAGCAACCCGTGCGATTCGCGAAATGATATTCAAGAAGTGAAGCGGTCGCCAACCACAGATGCTCTACGCAGAGTTGATTCTGCAGCAACGGCGTCCTTTTGCCATCGGAGAGCGTCGCGTCATAAGTGCATTGTCGCTCCATGGCGCACGTAGGCGAGCCATGTTTCGCTCAAACCTGCGGCTGGGACTGTGGCTGTTTCCGGAAAGCTAACGACAGCAGCGCCGGTTGCAACAGGCGTGGCAGGATGGCGAGCGCCAGGGCCCCGCCGATGACTACGATGGCGAGCGGCTTCTGGGTTTCCGAGCCGATACCGCGCGACAAAGCGGCTGGGAGAAGGCCCAGCATAGCCACCGAGGCGGCCATCAGGACCGGGCGGAGCCAACGCTCGGCCGCCCGCCGGGCCGCATTTTCCGCCGACTCGCCTTGTCGGCGCAACCGCTGCGCGTAGGTGACCACCAGCAGTGCGTCTTGGATGGAAACCCCGAGAATCGAAATGAAGCCCATGGCCGCCGAAATGGAAAAGTCGGTGCCGGTGAGGAAAAGGGCCACCACGCCTCCGCTGGCCGCCACCGGCGCACCCAGCAGCACGATGAGGGTATCGCGCGCGTTCTTCACCGAGCTGTAGACGAGAAACATGATGACCAGGAGCGTGACCGGGACAATGATCAGGAGGCGCGCTGTGGTCTCGCGCAACTGGTTGATCTCGCCACCCCATTCCAAATGCGTGTCGTAGGGCAGCTTGACGTGCGCGGCAATCTTCGCTTGTGCCTCGGCGATGGTTGACGCCAGGTCGCGCCCGCGCACCGAAAACTTCACCGGCACGTAGCGCCGCAGATCCTCGCGGAAGATGACCGACGGACTGTCTTCCTCGACCACATCAGCCAGTTGTCCCAGCGGCACCTGGGCACCGTCGGGTGCAGCGACCAGAATCGCGCGGATGGCGCGCAGGTCGCGCCGGTAGGGCTCGGCCCAGCGCACGGTCAACTCGAAATGTTTTTCGCCTTCGTAGACCTGGGTGATCGCCAGTCCGCCGATGGCGGCCTGGATGACCGCCGCCACGTCGCCCGTGTTCAGGCCATAGCGCCCGGCGGCGGTGCGCGAGGGGGTGATACGAATCGCGGGTTGGCCGAGCGAGCGGAAAATCCCCAGGTCAGCCACCCCGCGTATGTCCTTCATGGCGGCGACGATCTCGTCGGCCTTGGCCTCATTCACTCGCAGGTCCGGCCCCACCACCTTGACCGTGTTTTCGCCCTTGACGCCCGACATGGCCTCTTCCACGTTGTCGGAGATGACCTGCGAGAAATTGAACACCACGCCGGGAAAAGCGTGCGCCAGGTCGCGCTGCATATCCTCGGTCAACGTCGCCTTGGTCACTCCTTGGCGCCATTCGGAGGTGGGGCGCAGCGGCGCCAAGAGCTCGATGTTGTGAAAGCCGGAGACATCGGTACCGTCGTCGGGCCGCCCAAGCTGCGAGATGACGCTTTGGATCTCGGGCCGGGTTCTCTTGGCAAAGGGGCAGTCGCTCGCATCTTCGCCCGGGCAGCCGAGCACGATGGCGCGGATATGGCCCACGTAGCGGGACGACTGCTCAAGCGAGATCGAGGTGGGCAAAGTGGCGCGGATCCAGAAATTGCCCTCTTCCAGCTTGGGCATGAACTCGCGGCCGAGGATGCTCGCCGCGGCCAGGGCCAGCACCACCGGCGCTGCTCCCAGCAGCACGGCCCAGCGCGGCCGCTGCAGGGCGAAGGAGAACAGCGGCGCGTACAGTCGGTGCACGAAGCGCATGAACCAGGTGTCCTTTTCCTCTTCCTCTTGGGTTGCGGACACGGGGAGCAGCCGCGAGGAAAGCGCCGGGGTGAGGGTGAGCGAGAGCAGGATGGCGCCACCGATGGCAAAGGCATAGGTGTGGGCCATCGGGGCCATGATTACGCCGGCCACGCCGGTCAGGGTGAAGAGCGGCACGAAGGCCACCCCGATGATTAGGGTAGAGGAGAAGACCGGCGGTCCGACCTCGCGGGCCGCGCTGGCGATGCGGTCGAAGACCGAGCCTCCGCGTCGGGCAAAGTTGCGGAAGATGCTCTCCATCATGATCACCGACGAGTCGACCACGATGCCGAAGTCCACTGCGCCGAGCGAGATGAGGTTGGCCTGGGTGCCGGTCGAAACCATGCCGAAGAACGCGAAGAGTAGGGCGAGCGGCAGATTGAGTGCGACCAGCAGGGCTGCGCGCAGCTTGCCCAAAAAGAGCCACAGCACCAAGGAAACCAGCACCATCCCGGTGACGAGATTCTCCATCACGGTGTGGGTGGTCAGCTTGACCAGGTCAGCCCGGTCGTAGAGAGTTTCGATTTCCATGCCCGGCGGCAGCACGCGGTTCTGCCGGATCTGGTCGACCCGATCGTGAATGCCCTTGATGGTGGCGAGTGAGTCGCCCCCATAGCGCATGAGCACGATTCCCTCCACGATGTCCGGCTCGCCGTCGCGGCCCACCACGCCCAGGCGCGGGGCTGCGCCCACGCTGACTGCGGCCACGTCGCCTACCCGCACCGGCACGCCTTTCTGTGCGGCGATCGCGATTTGCTCGATGTCACGGACCGATCGGATGAGGCCGATGCCGCGCACGTCGAATGACTGCTCACCCAGGGATAGGCGTTGCCCACCCACGTTCTGGTTGGCGTTGGCGATGGCGGACTGCAACTGCGCCAGGCTGACGTTGAGGCCGCGCAGGCGATAGGGGTCCACGTCCACGTGATACTGCTTGGTCAGGCCGCCGAACCCCACTACGTCGATCACACCCGGCACCTGGCGGAACTGCTTTTCCAGGATCCAGTCCTGCGCGGTCTTGAGATCCGCCGCGGTGTAGCCCTTGCCCACGACCTTGTAGCGGTACAGCTCGCCGATGGCACTCCAGGGCGAGAGCTGGGGTTGCACGCCCGGTGGCAAGTTGACGAAGTTGAGCTGGTTGAGCACGCGCTGTTGTGCCGTGAAATAGCTGGTATCCCAGCCGAAGTAGAACTTCACATCGGCCAGGCCGAAAAGCGACTGCGAGCGCACGTGGTCCAGCCCCGGCATACCTACCAAGCCGGTTTCCAGTGGTAGGGTGACGTAGCGTTCGACCTCCTCGGCACTCCAGCCTTGCGGCTGCGCGATGAGCTCGATCATGGGCGCCACCGGATTGGGATAGGCCTCGATGTCGAGCTGCACGTACGAGCGAATCCCGATCCCGACCAGCGCCAGGGCGGCCATGAAGACCAAAAAAGGCGCACGGACGGCGGCCGAGACCAATCGCTCGATCATCGTCTACAGCATCCCAGAAAGCAGAATGGCGCCCGAGACCACGACGCGTTCACCCTTGGCCAGATTGCGCAGCACCGGCAAGTACTCGCTACCCAGCTCCTCATTGACCACCACCGGCCGGCGCTCGAAGCGCAGGCGGCCGTCGGGCGTCTTGCCCACCTCGACGAAGACCACAGTCTGATCCCCGAGGCGCAAGAGCGCGCTGCGCGGAACCGCGAGGGCGACTTGCCGGTCCACCGGCAGGGTGACCGTGGCATACATCTCGGGCTTCAGCGCGCGATCGGAATTGTTGATCTTGCAGCGGACCTTCGAGGTGTGAGTCGCGGGATCGAGCGTGTCGGAGACCCAATCGGCCAGCCCACGGAAGACCCGGCCGGGATAGGACACCACGGTGGCCAGGCAAACCGTGCCCGCCTTCACTCGCCCGAGATCCATCTCGAAGATATCGCCCAGGACCCAGACGCTGTCCAACTCGCCCACCGTGAAGAGTTCAAGCACGGTACCACCCGTGTACTGACCTTGCACCTCGGCGCCGGGGTTCACATTGCGGGCGATGACCTCGCCGTCAATAGGGGTGCGCAGGGTGTACATTTGGTTGGACCGACCGGAGGAACTGCCGCGCAGAATGCGGGTCTTCTTCCTGGCTCGATCCAGCTCGGCCCTGGCTTTGCTGAAGTTGGACTGTGCGCTTTCAAAGTCGCGCTGGGATCCGGCGTGGAGGTCGAACAGCTCCTTCTGGCGGTTCGCTTCCTTCTCGGCCGCGCCAAAGTCGGCCTGCGCTTTGGCCAGGTCGGAGAATGCTGTCGCCACGTCAGGAGACTCGATTTGCGCCAGGGCGTCGCCCTTTTTCACGCGCTGGCCGGGCTGGGCCTCGATTTTGACTACCCGGCCGGTCACTGGCGACAGTACGTGCGCCACGTGCAGATCGTCGAAAGTCACTCGTCCGCTGGCCACCACCACGCCGCCCACCGGCTGCGGTTCGAGCGGCTCGACGACCAGCTTGGCTGCCGCCGCCTGTTCAGGTGCTAGCCATACCTCGGTGGTCGGCGGCGCGGCTGGTGGCTTGCCGTCGCGCTTGTGACAGGCGGACCCGACGGTCACAAGGAAGACAAGCGTGGCAATGCAGGTCACGCGAACATGGTTCATGGCCCCAACTCCAAGCCCACGGCTTCCCCGATGAGCACGACCGCCAGCCAGTAGTCGGCGAGATCGCGCAGGTAGCCTTGTGTGGTTTCTATGAGCATTCGCTGTGCATCCAGATACTCGAGCAGAGACGCGGCGCCCTTTTCGTATTGAATCTGGATCAGATCACGCGTGCGCCGCGCCCGATCGAGCAGGCCGTGCTCGGCCCGTTCCACCCGGCGCCGGGTCGACTGGAACTGGCCCAGCGCCACGGTCACGTCGTTCACGATCTGCGCCTCGGTCTTGGCCAATAGGGTGTCCTGCACGCGCAGATCGGCCTGGGCCTTCTGCACCTCACCCTGAAAACGGTAGAAGAGCGGCGGGGTGAGGGTGAGACCGAGGGACACCGTGGGCGGTGAGCTGACGTCGCTGCCAGCCCCTTGGCCGCTGAGGCCGAGCGAGAGCGCCAAGTCTGGAAAGCGGAGGCGTTTCGCCGATTGCAGGGCCGATCCGGCGCGGTCGTGCTGGAGGTGGGCGGCTGCCAAGTCGGGACGCTGCTTGCGGGCCCGATCCAGCAAGGAGCCGACCGTGGCATTGCCCAGCTCGTTGGGTACGCGATAGCGCGGGAGATCGATATCGACCTCGAACTCAGGCACGTGGCCTCGCACGCCCAGCAGGAAGGCGAGCTGATACTTGGCCTCGGCCAGCGCCAATTCCGCACGTTCCACCTCTTGGTCGGCTTCTAGTTTCTCGGTTTCGACCTTGAGGGCGTCGACCTGGGAAATGGCGCCGTGTTGGAAGCGGGCTTGATTCAGCTCCAATACGTGCCCTAGGCGGCCTTGTGACTCGTGCGCCAGGTCAAGAGCATCACGGTTGTACACGGCTTCCAGATATTGCTGGCGGAGCATGGATTCCAAGGTGCGCTGGGTATCGGCGCGGCTCTGGCGTGCCACCGCCAGGGCCAGCTCCGCCGTGCGCACGCGCAAGCCCCGCTTCCCCGACAAAGTGTCGAGGAGAGCGGATTGGTCGGACACACCCACGTCCCAGGCCAGGGCGGAGCAGCCGGGGCAGGTTGCGCTATTGAAGCCAAACGAGCGACCCACGCCACCAGAAATGGCGGGATTGGGAATTGCTCCGGCGATCTGTGCATCGCCGCGGGTGCTGTCCACCATGGCATCCGCCACAATCAGGTCGAAGCCTCGTTCGCGGAAGAGCCGCAACGCATCCTGCATCCCTAGATGAGCTGGAAGAGAGGACGACTCGGCCTCGTCGCCCGCCCGGATGCTGGCAGGGCCAAACAGCGCGAAGGCGAGAAGGGCAGCAGAGCTGCCCTTCAACCAGCGATGATGATATGCGGGCATGGGCAATGAGAATGGGGTGCCGGGATTACCGAAACCGCGTGTGGAGACGGAGACTACACCTAGTAACCCAGTGCATCTACCGCACGCGCCCCCAATTGCAACCAGAGACGACCACCGGCTATTCCCACCCAAGGTCGGCTATCGCGGGACGAGCCCCGGGCCAGGGAGACGCGTGCGGAGCCTGCCGCCCTCGCCGGCAGCGTAGCGTCGCGGGAGGGATTGGGAACCCTCCCAGGGTTCCCATCTCGATCGCGTGCGGAGCCTGCCGGCCCTTCGGGACGGACAGCCCACCCTGCCCGCCCCGCGCGCTTCGCCCCCCGCCCTCGCCGGCAGCGTAGCGTCGCGGGGGAACCCTCCCAGGATTCCCATCAAGAACGTTACTGCGCCGGGCAGGCTGTCCACGGGTCCCACGTAGCCAGGAAAGGCGGATCGTCGGAGGCCGTAATCAGCAAGGTGCTGCCATTTTGGACCACGCTAGGCCCGGCGGCGGTCGTGAGCAGAGCCAGCACGGAATCCGGCAGCGGGCTGGCGAGCTCGATGCGCCAGGTGACCGCGGTCTTCTGCGTCGACTGGTTGTAGTACACGAAGATCAAGTCGTAGCGCCAGAGCAGGGAACTGGAAAGCGAGTCGCTGGCCGGGACATGCCAGCCCATCAGGTAAGCAAAGAAGTAGACCGCGCCGAAGCTGTCGACGCCGTAGGGTTGGCGGTTGTTCGTGAACTCGGTCGGTACAACAGGTTGGCAGGCGATATCCTTGCTCGCCGGCGACGTCACGCCAGGCCCCAGCAAGTAATCCAGCGAGCGCTGTGGGGCGCCGCCGTAGGCGTGTCGGACGGCCGAGTTGCCGCCCTTGTCCCATCGATCCGCAAGCCAGACGCCGCCGAGCGGGTAGACCAGCCACCCCGCGGCGTAAAACGGCGGGCCCATGCTGGCGAAATTGTCCTGCACGCTGGCGTCGTCGGACAGGTTGGCCTGACGCCAGGCCGAGAAGTAGGCGAGCGGGTCAGGGCTGGAGAGATAGTTCGGCGGCAGGGCAATTTCGAACTCGAACAAACGCTGATAAAGCGAGGCATCTCCTTCAATGATGGCCTTTTCGGCAAAGTCCTGGTCAGTGCTCTGGGGATTCATATGCAAATTGATCTCGTGATCTTGCAAAGCGTGCACCAGCTCATGTGCGAGGTAGCTCATGTTGGCGACGAACTGAAGGAATGGATCTGTGGGTAGACCCGGGTGAGAAATCACAGTGACGTCACGCGTCTCAGGTGAATAGAAGGCCGCGGTGTTCTTCACCTGGTTGTCAATGGACTGTCCTTGCGTGTTTCCAGTCGAAGAAACCAGGTCGAGAAGCAATAGCGCCTCATCCCACCAAGGGGTGGGGGGGTGCTGTGCCGCCCATTCCGTCGCCTCGCGTTCGAGATCTTCGCGAAATTGCTCTTCACTGATAGTGCGAATGGGCGGAATGCCAGCAAAGGGATCATAGCCGTCACCGCGCAGGCGGAGATCGGTGTAGTAGATATCTTGCTGGCAGTCGGGCTGGGTGATGTCGCAGATGGTGAGGGACCGGTCGTGGCAGCCGACCAGCAGGGCCAGAGCGGCGCACGTGAAGAAGAAGGCGCGCATTACAGGTCCAGCTCCTTGCCCAGGTGGATGCTCCAGTTCTGGCTGCCCCGTCCGAACACCCCCAAGGGCTCATCCAGGTTCACTAGCGCACCGAGAAAGAATCGACCGAAGCGCGGCACCCATTCCACACGTAGCCCAGCCGCGGTCTGTAGTCGGTCCACGCTGGCGGAGGGAAGCAGCACACCCTGCAGCCGGGGGCAAAGCCAGAGGTCGTAAGCCAGAAGAAGACGCGCACCCAGGGCAAGCTGAGCCAGCAAATCAGTGCCACTCTCGCCACTGCGCACGCCAACCACCGGAGCCAAGGCCGCTTCAGCGGTCACTGTCAGCGAATACGATAGCGCGTACGAAATCGCCGCTGGAATCGGCACCGCCATGCGGCCGGAGGTCCAGCGCCAGTAGTCCCACAGACCCCAAGCCGCCGCACTTTGGTTGTAGAGCGCGCGTTGGATTCGCCCATCGGGCTCGACGCTTACCGAGGCCAGCGGCGCTGTGACGCCGACGCCAGCTTGCCAGGTCAGCCGTCCCCGCTCGCCGCGGTACCAGCCCTTCAGCCAGGGATTGCCTGATCGTGCGGTGGTGGAACTTTCACTGTCGCGCATCACAGCGAAACCCCAGTCGCCCTCAATTAGGAAATGGGATGTGATGGCAAAGAGACCACGCAAAACGGGCGTCCCAACCATGAGGTACGAGTTAGTCTCGGACTGATAGCTCACGGCCAGCGTGGCAGCCAGTGAGAAGCGAGATGGCGCGGGAGAATCCGCCACGGCATCTGCCGCAGGGGCAGGCGGCGGAACCGCATTCGGCCCCGGCGCGAGCAGCGGGCTATCCTCGACGGGAGGCTGGACGGTGGGCTGTGGATTGTCGAGAGCCGGGACGGGGGAGGTGGGCAGGGCAGCGGGCTGGCCCCGGGCAGCAAGTGGAAGGCCCCCGGCGCCGATGAACAGGAGGGCGACACTGAAGCGGCCACGCAGATAAGACCAGACCTGGCGGCGTCGCATGCGAAGGATGGGGAATACTCGACGACTCAGGTCTTTGCCGCGCGCACCAGCGGCAATTCAAGCGCGTCTTTGAGTGCTTCGCAACTCGCCTCGATGATGTTCTGGGAAACGCCAATGGTGCTCCAGCGGTCACTGCCCAGGCTGGATTCGACCAGCACCCGGGTTATCGCGGCAGTGGCGGATTCTGGATCGAGAATGCGGACCTTGAAATCGCACAGATGGATTTGGCGCAGAAGCGGGAAATGGTGGTCGAGCGCCTTGTGGAAGGCGTGGTCCATGGCATCGACTGGGCCCGAGCCCTCGGCCACCACATGCGAGACCTCGTCGCGCACTTTGATCTTGACGGTGGCCTCGACAAACATGTCTTTGCTGCTTCGGCGCTGGGAGATCACCACCACGTCGAGAACCTCGAACGGCTCGCTGTAGCCTGGCTGCGTCCGCCGCAGCATCAGCTCCAGCGATCCATCCGCCGCTTCGAACTGGTAGCCCTGATTCTCCAGTTCCTTGATGCGGGCGACCAGGTCGGCCTCGTTACCGCGCAACTCGACGCCCAACTCGGCAGCGCGTACGCGAATATTTCCGCGTCCGGAAAGCTCGGACACTACGATGCGGCGGCCGTTGCCCACCTTCTCGGGCGGAATGTGCTCAAACGTGATTGGCGACCTGGCTACCGCGGCCACATGCGCGCCCGCCTTGTGCGCGAAGGCCGAAGCGCCCACGTAGGGCGCGTGCGCGCGCGGGCGCAGGTTGGCGATCTCGCTTGCTGTGCGTGAGACCTCGGTGAGCCGCTCCAGGTTCTGCTCGGAAATGCAATCCAGGCCCAGCTTGAGCTGGAGGGCCGGGATCACTGACATGAGGTTGGCGTTTCCACAACGCTCGCCCCAGCCGTTCAGGGTGCCTTGCACCATAGTGCAGCCGGCCTGCACCGCCGCCAGCGAGTTCGCCACCGCGAGGTCGCTGTCGTTGTGGGCGTGGATGCCCACCGGAACGGTCAATACTTTCTTGGCCTCACGCACGATCTCGGCCACGGCCGAGGGCAGATTTCCGCCGTTGGTATCGCAGAAGGCGATCCAATCGGCGCCGGCCTGGGCGGCGGCGTGCACGGCGGCCAGGGCATAGCTGCGATCGTCGCGAAAGCCGTCGAAGAAGTGNNGACACGCTGTCGGAGATCATGGCCAGATTCTCCTCTGGTGTGGTCTTGAGCACCTCCGTCACATGCAGTAGCCACGTCTTGCCGAAGATTGCCACCGCGGGAGTGCCCGCCTTGACCAGAGCCTGCAGGTTGGCATCGGTCGCGGCGGTGGTGCCGGTCCGGCGCGTGCTGCCGAAAGCGGTCAACCGGGCCTGCTTGAGCTTCAACTCGGAGGCGCGGCGGAAGAACTCCTCATCCTTTGGGTTGGCCCCGGGATAACCGCCCTCGATGTAGCGCACCCCGAACCCGTCGAGCAGGCGGGCAATCTTGATCTTGTCCTCGACCGAGAGGGAAAGCCCCTCGCTCTGGGTTCCGTCCCGAAGGGTGGTGTCGAAGAGTGCGATTTGCATGGGAATCTCCGCCGAGCAAGAGGCGGAAATCTACGAAAGATTCAGCGGCCGCGCAACGACGCGAGTCTTCTTCTGGGAATTTGGCGAAGTGGGGCGCGGTGTCGGCGGCGGTGATAGAGGCGTCGGCGGTGACATTGCCGGTTTCGTAGCTTGACGAGACTCCGGCAGGTTCGTACTCTCTGAGCCCCACTGAGAATAACCACGCGGAGCTACCGCACGTCCTTTTGCAAACGCCGGTTCGTGGATGGTTTTCCCATTCCCAAAGGAAGAAACATGATGACAAGATTGCTTGCGGGTATCGCCCTTCCCGTATTGGTTCTGGCCTGTGGCGGAAACAATAGCGGAGGCTCGACTGGCGGCTGTTCTGACTTCTCGGGCACCTACAGCCTGACGACGGAGATAGTAAGCACCACCTGCCCGGTGGGGTTGCACGTCATCACGGAACCGATAACTTGGACTTTCGTGCAAACTGCTCCGAGCTGCAGTTTCACGATGACGAACAGCCTGTACCCCGGTTCGCAGTACTCGGGATCCTTCAGCATGGAGGGAACCCAGGCCAAGGTAACCTGGACCTCGGTTGACCCCGCTCCCGTGGTCAGCAGCTACGCTCTGACCTACAAGTCGGAGGACCTCACCGTCAGTCCGGCGGTGGCGCCGGCGGCCCCGAGCATTTCGGGCAGTTTCGTTTGGAGTAGTGCATATCCTTGCACTGGCACGACAAACGTCTGCAATGGAAGTGTTGCTTCGGGCTGCCTTACCCCTGGCTAGACGTTCACCTGTCCGATCCTCACGCCCCCAGTAGTCGCCGAACCGTGTCGCGGACCTTGCCGTAGTCGTTGGGCACCTCGACTGGCTTGTTGGCGTACTGGCACACGGGAACCCCGGGCAACTTGCCCTCGTGGTAGCCGACCTTGAAGTCGGTGAACTTGAGGCCGTTGGCGGTGCTGACCACGACGACGGTCTCGGATCGCTTGATGGTGCCCGCCGCCACCAGTTTCTCCAGCGCGCCCAGCGCCACGCCGGTGTGCGGGCAGCAGAACATGCCGGTGGCATCGGCGCGCGCCACCGCGTCGGCCAGCTCGGTTTCGTTTGCTTGCTCCACCACGCCGTCGAATTCCTGCAGGGTCCGGATGGCTTTTTGCACGCTCACCGGATTGCCGATTTGGATGGCTGAGGCCAGGGTGGTCTTGGGCACCATGGGCTCGAACTTGTCGAAGCCCTTCTTGTAGGCGAGATAGAGCGGATTGGCGGCCTCGACCTGGGCCACGCAGATGCGCGGCAGCTTGTCGATGAGGCCTAGCGCGCGCATCATCTTGAACCCGGCGCCCAGCGCGCTGACGTTGCCCAGATTGCCGCCCGGAATGACAACCCAGTCGGGCACGCGCCAGTCGAACTGCTGCACGATTTCGATGCCCACGGTCTTCTGTCCCTCGACGCGCAGGGAGTTCATGCTGTTGGCCAGGTACACGCCCTCCTCGTCGGCCAGGCGCTGCACCACCTTCATGCAATCGTCGAAGTTGCCTTCCAGGGCCAGCACGGTGGCGCCGTTGGCGAGCGGCTGCACTAGTTGGGCGGTCGAGATCTTGCCCCGCGGGAGGATGACCATGGCGCGAATGCCGGCGGCAGCGGCGTAGGCGGCGAGTGCCGCCGAGGTGTCACCGGTGGAAGCGCAGGCCACCGCCGAGATGGGCCTTCCGTCTGCGATCATCTGCTTGACCGCAGACAAGAGCACGGTCATGCCCAGATCCTTGAAAGACCCGGTGTGCGAGTTGCCGCACAGCTTGACCCAGAGAGCCTCGACGCCCAGCTTGGCGCCGTAGCGTTGCGCCCAGAACAAATTGCTGCCGCCCTCGTACATCGACACGACGTTCTCGTCGCGGATATGCGGGTGAACCCACTCGCGCTTGCCCCACACCCCTGAACCGTGCGGCCATTCGCTGCGCATGTAGCGGTCTTCGAACAACTTCTTCCACTCCGCGGCGCTGCGCTGCTTGAGCGCCTCCAAGTCGTGGACGACTTCCAGCAGGTTGCCGCATTGGGGACAGCGGTAGATGACCTGGTCGAGCGGGTACTCGCCCGGGCAACGAGTGATGCAGCGGAAATGAGCGCGGTAAGGATGCATCCCCTAAACTTAGCACCTTCGCGCGCCGATTTTGACCATGGTCTCTTTTCGACTCTGTAGTAAGAAAGCACCTCCCATGACACGAAAACTGCGGCTTCCCGAGGTCTACAAGTTTGGCGGCGCATCCCTGGCAGACGGCGCGGCCTACAAGCACGCGGCTGGCATTTCGAGGAAATGTGGCGCGCCGCTGGCCGTGGTCTGCTCGGCACCGGCAGGCGTGACCGACTTGCTGCTGGCGGTGGCCGACCATGCCCGCGTCGGCGATCGCGACAAGACCGCGATCGCGCTCGAAGCCGTGCGCGAGAAGTACCGCGTGGTTCTGCACCAGGTGGTGCTGGGCCAGCGGGCCAGGGCCGAACTTGGCGGGGTGGTCGAGCAATCGATGGCCGAGCTAGAGATGCTGGCCGGGGGTCTGGTTGCCTTGCGCGAGCTGACCCCACGCACGAGCGATCTGGTGGTGTCGCGCGGCGAGCGNNTTTTGTGCCGTGTTGCGCGCCGGGGGGGTGAGGGCGCAAGTCGTGGATGCGCTGGAAGTGGTCCACACCGACGGCCCGTTTGGCGGCGCTGCGCCCCACCTCGCGCACACCGATGCGGCGGTGCGCGCCCGGCTGCGGCCGCTGCTGGCGCGCGGGGTGGTGCCAGTGGTGCCTGGCTTTCTCGGTGCGTGGCACAAGGAGCACGGGCAGCCACCGGTTCTCGTCACCTTGGGCCGCGGCGGCTCGGACCTGACCGCTACCCTGCTCGGTCGCGGGTTGGAGGCCAGCCGGGTGACCTTGTGGAAGGACGTGCCAGGTCTGCTCACCGCTGACCCGCGCGTGGTGCCCGACGCGCGCGTGATCCCGCAACTGCACGTGCGCGAGGCCGCCGAGCTGGCCTACTACGGCGCCAAGGTGTTGCATTCGCGTGCGCTCATTCCGGTGCAGGGCAAGCCCATCCCGGTCTACGTGCGGCCGTTTGCCGAGCCCAGTGCGCCCGGCACCGAGATCTCGTCGCAGCAGAGCAGCGACCGCCATCCGGTCAAGGCGCTTTCCGCGGTATCAGGTCAGGCGCTGGTCACGGTGGCCGGCCGAGGCCTCTTGGGCGTGCCCGGCGTGGCCGCTCGCACCTTCGCGACCCTGTCGGCGCATGGCATGTCGGTGTCGCTCATCACCCAGGCATCGTCTGAGCAATCCATCTGCTTCACCGTGCCCGAAAGGGAAGCCAAGGCTGCCAAGGAGCACCTGGACCGCGCCTTCCACGACGAAATCGCCCGGCGCGATGTGGATGGCATCCAGGTGGAGAGCGGCATGACCACCATCGCGGTGGTAGGCCTGGGCATGGCCGGCATGCCAGGGATTGCGGCGCGAGTGTTCTCGGCCCTGGCCTCGCAGGAGATCAACGTGGTGGCAATCGCGCAGGGCTCGTCCGAGCTCAACATCTCGTTGGTGGTGGCCTCGGCCCAGGCGGCGCAGGCGCAGAAGCGCATCCACAGCGCCTTCCGGCTCTCGCGGCTGGCGTAGCCGACAAGAAAAAGGCTCGGCTGCCTTCGCAGCCGAGCCTATCGTAGCAGGACTGACCGGAACTACGGGGTCGACACGATCAAGTTGTCGAAGTCGGCCGTGGCAGCGCGAACACCGAGGGCAACGGTACCGCTGGTGTAGGTGGCGGGGTTGTCAGCGGCAGTAACCTTGAGAACGCCATCGAAGTAGCCCTTCAAGGCAACTGGTCCGGCGCCGCTGATCGAGAAGCGGTAAGTGTGCCATTCCCCCACCATGATGTCGAGATTGGTCGCTGCTGTTGCGGGGGTTGAGAGGACGCCAGCATTGCGCTGGTCGATGGTCATGGTCCCGTTGGTCGAGCCCGCGTCCCCTGTCTGTGTGGTGATTTCGAGACAGTAGGCGTCGGTGGAGGGGACGCCACCGGTGCCGTCGAAACGACCGCAGATACGGACCACGCTGTTTGGGTCCGCCGGCACGGGCAAACTCTTGAACCGCATCCTAACCTCGATGGTCTCGTCTGTCGAGGTGGCAGGGGGCAGAGGCGCCTCAGCGAAGCTCGTGACGCCAAGGCCGGTCCCCTCCAGAACGACGTTGCTTCCGTCCTGAACCAGATCCCAAGTGCCGGGGGTTCCGCCCGTCGTGACCACGGTAAAGCCAGGGGCCAGGATGGCATCTGTGCCGCCATCAAGCTTGTCGTCTTGGAATGTATACGCGTGGCAGGCATCACCCTCGCAACCGCCGTCGCCAAAGGAAACAAGCGTAACATCTGATGCCGCCGCGTCCGCAGCACCATCTGCCGCATCGGCGGTAACGACGACCAGGTCGGGGGCAGTGTCAGCCGGGGCGTCGACAATAATGACCGGCGCGTCGACGACCGGCGCGTCTGGGCCGTCAGAAGCCACTCCGCCGTCCGAAGCGTCGGCAGGAGGAGTCACGGTGCCATCGAGATTAGCTCCGTCGAGCTTGGGAGCGTCGAGATTGCCAGCGGGGCTGTCGAGCTTGGGAGCTGGGCCGTC